>JAOZMQ010000106.1 GCA_029934195.1 Candidatus Cloacimonadota bacterium
TTGGGGAACAACCAATGAAACAATTACTCTTGATGTAAGTGGAGCAGGTGCTTCCGGTAACCTCGTTTTAGATACTGATCAAACTTCAACAGCTAATGTTGAATCATATATTGAAGGTGTAATTAATGCTGAAGGTACATATACAAATGGTACAGAAGTAGAAGTGTATATCAGCAATAGCCGTTATCTTGCTTTTAGAACTATTCTTGCCGGTGACGATGCAAATATTACTATAGCAAATATTGCAAATACATTCTTGACTACAGTTGGGTTGGCAGCAAGTACCGATGGACTTGCATATCCGGTAGATGGATTAACCTTTACCGTAACTCATGCTGCTGTTAACTCAGGTGCTCCAGTCACTGTTACTATTGATGCAACAGGTGGAGAAGCTAATCCGGGACAAATTCTAACAGCTATAGATTTAGGTCTTGCAGCCGCAACTCCTGATATTAGTTCATATTTTGAAAGTTTTATTTCCGGTGCTTATGTTGGTATTCGTCCAATACAACATCATGCAGACTTACTCGGAAACTATAGTCTTGCTGATGGAACTTTAGATATAAGTAAATATTTCGGATGGACTGATGGCGTGCATACTCCCGGTTATGATTTTAGTGTACCAAATGGTGGAGCTGGAATGGACTTTACTATAAATATTAATGGTGGTGGTGCAACAGGAGATTTAAATTTAAGTGCAAATTATGCAAGTCCTACTTTATTAGTTGCTGCTATTGATGCTTTAATAGTTGGAGATGCAGAAGCTTATCTTATTGATAGCAGATATATTGGAATAAGAACAACTACGCTTGCCGGTTCAGGTGCTACTATTGCATTAGCAGATGGTACAAACACTGGATTTTTGGCATTAACTTCAATAAATGCCGGACCTACTGCTGGTACAGATTATGAGGCTGCAACAGATTTAGCAGTTTCTGGTAATCATTTATTCGCAGTTTCAGCTGCAGATGATATAACTTATTGGGATGCTTCTGGAAGTATTTCACTTATTGGTCCTGATGGTTATACTGGCGATGTTTTTCTTTTAGATACACCTGCCGGAAATAATGCTGAAACAATTGATGCAATAACAGCTGATGGTTCAACTTTATATTTTGCATATAATGATGGTACAAATTCTACTTTGGCAGAAGCTGATTTTTCTACTCCTGCAAGTCCAACTATGTCGGACAATGATGTTGATTTTGCATCAACGACAGCAGTTGCTCAACTTAGAAATGATGGTACTACAGTATATGCAGTAGGTCCTTACACTGCTGACCCTTATGCTCAATTTACAATTGTTGATATGCAATATTATTACGAGTTAGGATCAGAAGGAACATTTAGTGTTACAACAAACACTGCCGGAGAAAATGAAGGTGATTATTTTGGCTATTGTGTAGCCGGTGCCGGTGAAGCTGATGGAACTGCCGGAGAAGATCTCCTTATTTCTGCCCCTTATGCTGGAAGTTCAACAGGTTATGTTTATCTTATTCCTGGTGATGATGTACAAGGTGACGCTGAAGATGCAAGTCATACAGTAATTCATGGTGAATCTCCAGGAGATTTCTTTGGTATGCATATTTATGCAAACTCAGATATCGATGGTAACGCTGTAATGGACTTCAGTATTGGTGCTCCTGGATTTGATAACCAAAGAGGTAAAGTTTACTCTATCTTTAATCATAGTTTTGCAGTTCCTGCTGATACTTATATTGCAAATACAACTACATACCCGGTTGCTCAAGGATCCGAAGAACTCACAACTTTAGAAGGTGAGTATGCCGGAGATTACTTTGGTAAGTCTTTTGCAACAGCTTTATTATCTGAATTAACTACTGAAGAAGCTATAGTAACAGGTGCTCCTTCTTGGGATGATGGAAATAGAGCAGAAGTTGGAAAAATATATGTTTATCTTAATGGGATTGTATTAGATTTTGATGTAACTCCGATTCAAGGTGATCCGGATTTAACTGTTCAAACTGAATCCAAAACCATTATGTGGCCTTATATTTACAATGATGCAGTAGATGATTATGAGTGGGATTTTGGAGAAGGTGATCCTGTAGTAACCGCCTATGAACCTTCAAATATTTATGAAGAATCAGATGTCTATACAATAAATTTGACAGAAGAAAGTGGAACAAATTACATTGCAGCATCTTCTCAAGATATTACTGTAAATGTACTTGTAGATAGTACAGATGATTATTTTGAATATCAAGCTCCAGGTGGAAGTACTTATACAACTGTTTCAGATAATGATACTGTAGAACTCGGTGGAGATTTGCGTTATGTTGCAAATACAACAGATACCTATCTAAACGGAGCTGCTCACGAATACTATATTGAAAGTACTATATTAAATACAGTACGAGACACTGTTGATATCACTCTTTCACCAGGTGGCTCATTAATTCGACATGATTTGAATATTGGACATACAAGCAATACTGCATCTGCAATTCATGTAACAAATGGAGAACAATTTGAACTCTGGTTCAAAGGTGGAAGACATATTACATTGAATGTAGATTCAGATTGGACTGATACAAATCTTACAGCTGCTAATATGGCTACATTCAATACTTGGAACGATGATATTGATGTAACCGAAGATCCTGCAAATGGTGAATATTTAACAACTGCTGACTCACTAACAGTTGACTTTACGTTTACTTTAGCCTTAGATCTTGATATGGCAAATCTTCCTGTTTATGTAAAAGATATTGCTAATGATACAGTTGTTGATACTTTAACTGCTTATCAAGAAACAACACAAAAATTTGCAACAAGATTAACGAGTAGTTCAGATCCAGAATTTTCAAACTTTGTAAATCTTGGTCTTACAACTCCAATCTGGTTGAAATTCTATCCAAATATTGATAATACTGAAGATGGAACTGCAGATACTCATAATAAAAAAGTCTTATATTATGATACAGACGATGATATTGTAGATGTTAATAATGTTTGGTTCTCTACATCAAGTACTGGTTTACCTGCTTTGGCTTCTTATGCAGTCATTGAAGAAGAAGCTACTCTTTATGTTGCAAGTGATGCTTCTGAGTATGGTAAATGGGTAAGAATCCTTTCAGATATTGATCAAAATATTGGTCTTCTTGTACAATTAAGTGCTACTCCAACATTAATAAATCTTGGCTTAGCAACTGACCAAACAACAACAACTATTGAATACGCAGTCGGAAATGGTGCTACAGTATTCAATAACAGAATATATGCTACAAAAATGGTCCCAGGTTTACATAATGCAGGTGCTGATCCTGGTTTCCCACTTGTTAACTTAGCCGCATCTGTTCATGTGGACGATGCTACTGTAAATTCAGATTTCCGTCTTTTATCTCCTGCAGATAATACTCGTGACCTGAATGTTTACACAAAAATTCGTTGGAAAAAATGGGATGGAACAGAGGTCAGAGGATTGACCCATGTTACTCATTATGAAGTATATATTGCAGGTTCAAGTGGAACAGATCCAACAGGTGGTGGTGGTAATTATGCTGCCGCAGTTGCTGAAGCTATCGTGAACCTTCAAACATTGGTTGATAACGATGCTTATACTTTCCGTACTACAGATGAATACATTTATTTAGATGGCTCAGGTCAATCAAATATCGCTCATATGACAAATGCTACAGACCCTGACCCTGGTGTAGATGGAGATTTAAAATCCAATACTGTATATGCTTGGACTGTTAGAGTAAAATCCGGTGCGGCTGTAGATACTTATGCTGCTGCTGGTTCTGCAACTGCAATTACTGCTGATTTTAGTGCAGGTGCAACTGTCAATATTGATTATGGTGCTGGTGCTTTAACAACAAATGAAGTATTTGCTTTTACAACAATGAAAAGTGTACCTGCTACTCCTGTACTTTTCCCAACAATTGAAGATGAAATTGTTTTGGATAGAAAATTAAATCCGGAAAATGATTATTTTATGCTTAATAATCCTTCTGTTGCAGCAGGTGTAACTCTTACAATTCCAGATAATACTGATTTGTATTTTGATAATAATGTAACATTTACTATTAATGGTAATCTTAAAGCCGAAGGTTTGGTTGAAATAAATCATGGTACGCACGGAATAAGATTCTATCATATTTCAGACGCTCCTGCTATTGGTGCTCCATATAGTGGATATACAGACAGTACTTGGGTTGGAGTTGTATTCCCTGCAAATCCTTCTATAGCAAGAACTGCTTTGAGTGTTACAGAAAACACAGCAACAACTCCTCCGACCTTAACTTATGTTTCAGGTAATAAAATGTCTTATGTGGACATTAAGGATGCAGTTCAATCTGTAGTTTCAAATGCAGATATGGATATTGATAATTGTATTGTTACAAACTTCAAACAAGGTTTTGAAATGTCAGATGGTTCATATATTTGGAACAACACATTTGATGAAGATGGCTTTATAACCGGAACAAGTAATGTAATTGCAATTAATGGCGGTTGCTACATTATGAGTAATGAAATAGGAAATACTGATGGTACTTATGCTACCGCACAATTCACTGGAAAAGGTATTGTTACAACAGTTGCTGATGCAAAAGTTTATAATAATACTATCTTGAATATTGTTGGTGATCCTATAACCGTTACAGGTGGAACTTCAGCTGAAATAGGTTGGAACGAAATCAGAGACAATACAGGTAATTCAATAACAGGTGGAAACACAATATTTGGTAACCTTCTCTTTGATAATTCAGGATATTCAATTGATGCTGAAATAGGTTCAACTGTTCGTGATAATCAGATATTTAGAAATGGTGGTTTTGCAATATATGATGCAAGATACATTTTAGATAATTTGATTGAAGATCATCTTGCTGATGGTGGAACTTCAAATATTGATACTACTCTTATCTATTCTGATAATGTTTATAGATTCGAGAGAAATACAGTTTCTACTAATTATGTTGCCGGTGATTCTACTGATGCCCTAATAAATCTTACTTATACAACAACTGGTACAGGAACATTCTTAACAAACATTATCCAAAACAATACAAGTACTGGATATTTAGTTAAAATATCTTGCCAAACCCTCAATATGAGTGAAAATCAGATTAACGATAATGAAGGAATATCTGTTGTAAGAAGCTCTGCACTTGATGCAACTGCTTTATGGATAGAAAATACTTCCGGTACTGCAACACTCGATAATAACTCCATTATTGGAAATAATCTTCATTCAAAATTAGGTGCAGGTATTTATATTCATGCAGCTAATGAAGTAATAATTGAAAATACCGATATTGTACTGAATAAAGCAGATAGTACAGCTGTTATTGATGGAACAGGTTCACGCGGTGCAGCTGTTTATGTTAATGCAGGTATAGTAAAAATCCAAAATGGAAATGTACTTACTTATAATTATTCAGATAGTTATCCAGCTGTTTATATTAATGATGGTTCAACTGTAGATATATCAAATAATGTAATTGCAACAAACTATGTTTATTCTCATCAAGTTGGTGCAACTGCTGATGATACAAATCTAACAAAATTTGCTATCTACGGAGTACCAAATAGTCTAAACAATAATACAATATATCGTAATAGCTTCACTGGAACTACTATTGATCCTTCTCATGCAAATGAAAATCAAGATTGGCCAGATGAAACTTCTTATGACTTTAGATATACTTCAACTGTAGATTTCTATGCTCCTTATAATCATTGGGGAACTTATGGAGATTTGAGTAGAATTGAAAAAGGTATCTATGACGATGAAGAAGCAAACGAAATTGGGTTAGATTTAGGTATAGTTACTTATCAACCAATTGATGCCACTATCCCAACAGTTCAAGGTGATATTATGGGGATTTACAGTATGGGAAACGGACATTCTGAAGAGCCAAATACTTATGGTGTCGTTCCTGGTGGATATTTCTTCCCAAGAATTGATGGAGTAGGAACCAATCCTCTAATTAGTGAAATTGATGCTGTAAATGTAAGAAATCTAAATACAAGAGAAGAAGGAATTACCGTTTATGTATGGGAAGAAAGTGCTAATTCACAATATTTCAGAGGTGATGTTTTTGTCTCTCCAACTGAAACAAACGCTATGCATGAAACAATTAAAGCTGATGTTGGTGATGTAATTAGAGTTTCATCATTAATGGACCCAGAAGTTTATGTTGATATAAATGTAATCGAAGGTGGTCTTTTCTTACAAGATGAATATGTTCTTCAAGAGGATGAAATTAAAAACGTTAATTTATGGTCATCAATGTATTTACCAGTTAATGGAATCTACGAATTGGAAATTATTGGTGGAAAACACATTATAGGATCAATTGACGGATATGAAGTTACATTTACTCCTGAAGAAAACTGGTTTGGTTCTGAAGACTTTATTATTAGAGTTAAGGACAGCAACGGTGAGCTTCTCTATACAGATAATACAAGAGTTCGTGTAACTGAAGTTAATGACTTGCCACTATTAGTCGGAGATTTATCAGATAATCATCTTAAAGAAGATTTCGAATCATTCGAGATGGATCTTGCAGAGTATTATTTTGATGTTGAAGGTGATGAAATTGCTTATTCTGTTGATTTCAATCAAGCAAATATTGATTGTAAACTTGAAGGAACGGTTTTAACTATTAGTTCTATTGAGAACTGGAATGGAACAGCTGTTATTTCAATTACAGCGGATGATCAAATATCAAGGAAAGATCGTGATATTACACCTGATCTTTATGCATTAGTAATTGAATCTGTTAATGATTTACCAGAAATCATTTCGTCCTCACCAGAAGAAGAAATTGTGTATCTTGACATTCTGAACGAAGAAGTATTCACAGTTGAAGCTATTGATGTAGATGATGAAAATATTGATTATTTGTGGAAACTTGATAATGAATATATCGAAAGAGATTCTGTTTATGTTGGAGTTTCTTTCCACGAATATGGAATTCATTCACTTGAAATCATTGTAAGTGATGGAAAAGGTCAAATCTCAAAAAGTTGGGAAATTAGAGCCGGTGTTCCAGAATTTACAGTCCTGAAAGGAAATTATCCAAATCCTTTTAACCCTAACACAACAATTTCTTATGATGTTAAGGAAGAAGGAAAAGTAACAATTGAAGTATATAACATTGTCGGTCAGTTAGTTAAAAAAATAGTTGATGAAAAAATGTTACCAGGAAATCACAAAGTGATTTGGAATGGTAGAAATGATGAGAATAGAAGATGCTCAAGCGGAGTATATTTCTACAATATGAAGACAAAAGGTTATCAATCAACCAAGAAAATGTTATTACTAAAATAGTGTTTTAGAAACACACATTAAATTAAGCAACTGCCTTTTGGGGCAGTTGCTTTTTTTTTGGAGTTGTTACGGAATAAGATTCATATATCAGTTAAGAATTGTAATTTCAGAACATCTAACCTCAATGATTTAAATAAACTCCCAATTTTAATAAAATGAAAATTCCAAAAAGACCGGAGTTCCTCGCGGTAGCGGGACTTGGTCTTTTGGGGAGAGCCACAGGTTTATGCCGAAATTCAGATCTTTTTGGAATTGTTTCGAAATAAACCTGTCTGCAAAGTTCGTAAAAGCTGATGGAAATGAATGTGAAGCAAGAACAAAACCCAGCGTTTTCCCCAAAAAAATCCTTTCATATTTGTTTACCGGCAGTCAAAAGTGACACAGAATCGGCAGTTTAAATTTCGTTTACAAGAATAAAAGGGGTATGTTTTCCGGTCTTTTTTACTTTTCCTTTCCCAAAAACTGGGTCCATTCTTAAATCTGTGAGGTTAGGTGTTCTGAACTTGTATTTTTTTTAGATGTTTCCAGAAATCCGGATATGATTTTCTCACTGATTCTGCTCCTGTGATTAATACTCCTTTTTCAGAAAATAATCCTGCAATTGTGGCAGCCATAGCAATTCTATGATCATTATTTGAATCAATAATTCCACCAATAATCCTACTTTTTTTTACAATCATAAAGTTGTTTTCAATTCGAATATTTATCCCGATTTTGGAAAATTCTTCTACAATAACTCTTCCGCGATTACTTTCTTTATATTGAAGTCTATCAACTCCGAATATTTTAGATTCACCGTTACAAAAAGCACCGAGAACTGATAAAATTGGAAATAAATCCGGACAATCCTGAGCATTGAAAGTGAATTGTTTTAAGGATTTCTTTTTAACAAATAATTTATTATCTTTAAAGAAATATTCTCCACCTACTTTTTCTATAATATTAAGAATCTCTTTGTCCGGTTGGATGGAATTTTTATTTAATTTCTCCAAGATAATCTCGCCACCAATAAGTGCGGCACAAATCCAGAAAGCTGCTGAGCTCCAATCCCCTTCTATAAAATATTTTTTTAAATGATATTTTTGATTTCCGTTAATTTCATATTTTTCGTGATTTTTATTGATAATTTTTATACTACTTTTGTGCAAAATATCAACAGTCATATCTACATATTTTTTACTTCTTAGATTGTTAACTTGTAAAATAGATTTTCCATTAATATGAGGTAGAGCGATTAATAAACCTGTTATAAATTGAGAGCTGATATTGCCACTCAAAATTAATTTGTTATTTCCTTTTAACGGACCTTTAACGATAACTGGTAAACTTTTTCCTTGAATTTCCGCATTCAAGATTTTGAGTGGATTAATCATAAAATCAAGTGGTCTTCTAACAAGTGATTTATCTCCAAAAATCTTTATTGGTTGAGATAACAACGCAACAATTGGGGTAAACATTCTCAAACATAATCCGGATTCTCCACAATTAATTTCAGATTTTTGAGGATTAACTTTTGGCACAATTTCAATTTCATTGAGTATTTTATCAAAAATGATACTGCATCCCAAGTCTTCAATAATTTTTAGAGCAGATAGAGAATCATTGCAAAAAGATGGATTTTGGATTATCGTTTTACAATCAGAAAGATAAGCAATTGCTACTGCTCTTTGCATATAACTCTTTGAAGG
>JAOZMQ010000107.1 GCA_029934195.1 Candidatus Cloacimonadota bacterium
TTCTCCTTATTTTATTGATTTTTAGGCATTCTTATTTTTAGGACTTTTAAAGCAAGTAATTTCTTTAAAACAAAGTACCTTTTTTTACTGAATATTCTAATTAGTACTTGAACAAAAACTAACTTTTTCTAAATTTATATTTTTTTGTCGCTACTCTGTAGCTTAGTTCTCTTTTTTCTTTACCAACGCTAACGCATTGGATTACAAAGATGTCGCTTCTATGAAACTGAAAAATAAATAATTTTCCAATTAATCTTTTCTTCATGATCTTCATTCCTTCATGGTTAAAAATCCTTTTCGTCAGATATTAACTAAGAAATAGGTAAAAGTAAAACACCTCTTTAAACAATTAAAGAGGTGTTTCTATCACAATTAGTACGGAATATTATTCCTTAAATTTATCGATATCTTCAATAAACGGTTTTAAGATATTACTTCCGACAACAAAAAGAGTTTCAGATTCATCATTTCTTTTAATAATGAATTTTTTCTTTTCATCATCTTGTGCAATTATAAAGAATTTAATTGAAGTTCCATCATATATATTCATTTCAATAAAATATAAAGGTGTTTCGAACTTCTCTTTATATTTTGCATATTCTCCATCTATAAATTCTCTAGTTTGAAGATTTTCAATTCCATTTAAGACAGTGGATAATTTTGGATTAGCTTCTTTGATTGAAATTGATTCTGATGTGTCATTAAATTGCCAAAGAGAATCAGTTGAGACAAGCATATAATCTAAATTTTCACCTTTAACTGAAATTTTTTCTATCTCATTTTGTTTATAGTCATGAAGCTTGTTTTTTCTCCAATTTTCTACTTTTGATTTAGCAGTATAAGTAATATTTTCTCGAGTTTTATAAACAGCTTTATCGCCTTTTATTCTAACATTGGAATTGCTATAATTATTACTCTGTCCGACATATACTTCTTCAAGAATCTTTGTTTTGGAAGAATCAAACAAACGAATCAAAGTTCCGAGACTATCTGTAACTTTGAATTCATTCCAAGAATCTTTGTTTTCTGAAACTGGAATATTAGACATTTCAGCCTTCAAAACCTTTGAAAAAAAATTCTTAACCTGTAATTTGTTAGCAGGAAATTTTATTGGATACTCTAAATTCCATTCACCTGATTGTTGCACTAATCGAACAGTATCTTTAATAGATGAGATTTCAATCATTCCGATTTTTGTCGAATCAGTTGCAAATAATTTTTCAATTTCTTCTGTATGATTTTTTGTTTTATTGAACAGGAATAGTACTACAAGTACAGCGAGTATTCCCATATACATTAAATTCTTTTTATTCATAAAGCTCCCTCAATATCTTTCTTCTATTTATTTCTTTTGAATAAGTTATCAATCCAAACAAAATTAACAAAATTGAAGGTAAAAGAATATTTACCCATTTGACTATCTTCTTTGTAGAAGGTTTAATTTCTTTCAAAGGTTTATGTGCAGTTTCTCGTGAACGCAGTGCAATCAATGCAGAATCAGAAGTTAAATAATCTACAGAATTGAGAGCAAAATCCATATTTCCGGGGATACCTGCACCTGCTCCTTCTTGTGCAAAATCACCATCAGCAACTACTATTATTTTCCCATTTTCGTTTATTGGAACAAAATCAGGATTTTTTGATTGTGCTTTCTTAGCAAAATAACTTTCAAAAGTACCGGAATAAATACCGGCAATAGTTTTGGGAGCATCTTTGAACATCATTTTAAGATTTTTATTCATATATTTTTCATAATTGATGTCAAACTGTGGTCCACTTGTTTCACCAGAATTTTTAGAAGTTGCTACAAGATTTTCAAATTTTTGGTTTGGTTTAACTCTTGTTGTATCAATTTCAGAAGCGAAAATAAATTGTAAATTATCAAGATTTTTTACAATGACATTTTCTTTATTTACATTTTGAACAATTGGAAAGAATGGATAAAAAACCGGAACAGCAAATGAGAAAAATCCTTGTTTCTTTTGAACTTGAACTTGTCCACAATTTGCATCTGCTACAAGATTAGTTTTAAAATGAATTCCATAATTATCCAATAAATCAAAGAAATTTGATTTGATTGGATTTGATTGCATCATTTGTATTTCAGTATGGATTCTATCTTGGAAAAGTAAGACATTTCCACCTTTCATAATAAATTGATCCAAATTGTAAAGTTGATCTTCAGTTAATGAATCCTCAATTGCTGAACAAATCAAAGTCTCGATATCATCAAGTGGCGACATCAAATCCGTATCTGATAATTCATAATTTCCTTGAATCATTTCTCGTAGAGTTTTATATTTGTCATTCTGATTTCCATAAGGATCTCGAGGATTAGGTACAAATTCTTTTTCATCTTTAATTTCAAAAAAAGCTACTTTTTTCATTCCTGTAGAAGTAATCTTTTTTATTGTGCTTGTGATGTCGTATTCAAGACCTTGAGTATTTTGAATAACCGGAATTGTTTCTGTTTTATCTTGATAAAGGAAAGCTAAACCAAGAAAAACTTCTCTAATTTCCAATTTATCATTCTCAACCACTCTCACCGAAACCGGTGAAATTCTATTTTTTTGAGCTTCTTTCTTTAAGCCTTCTTCACTCGAAGGATCAATAAATTCAAACCGTAATTTTCCTTTTGAGTAAGCTTGATACTCTGACAATAAGTCTTGAGTAAATCTCTTTGCATCAGCAAGTTGCCCCGGTAATTGTTTGGTAAAATATGCTTTGATGACAAGTCTATCCGGAAGCTGTTTCACCACTTCTTTACTGGAATCTGAAAGCGTATAAATTTTCCCTTTTGAAAGGTCTATTCTCTTGAACATATTTATAGCAACAAGGTTCAGAAAAACAAGAATTCCAATAAATATGACAAGATTGATTATTAATGATTGTTTATCTTTTATTCTATTCATTTTTTTACTCCTATTTCCATTTTCTGGATTCCATAACAATAGTTGCCAATTTCAAGAATAAAGCTGTTAAACTTAGGAAATAGACAATATTTCTCGTATCAATTACTCCGCGAGAAATATTTGAAAGGTGATAACCGGTACTAATATACTGAAAAAATCCTACTAAACCGGAAGGTAATATCTGAAGAGTGAATTGAATCATGAAGAAAAAAGAGACTATCAATAAACTTATAATAAACGAAATTATTTGATTATCAGTCAAACTGGAGGTAAAAATGCCAATCGAACTATATACCGCTCCGAGTAAAATGAGACCAAGATAACCGCAAAAAATTGCTCCGAAATCAACATTTGTTCCTAATAAAGTTATTGTAATTAAGTGAACTCCTGTAAATAATAAACCGGTAACAATCAGCCCCATTGATGCCCAGAATTTTCCGTAAATAATTTCTGAATCCTTAATAGGCAGTGTTGTTAGGGTTTCAATAGTACCAATATTTTTTTCTTTTGAGATTAATCCCATCGTAATGGCTGGAATAAAAAAGATATAGATAATTGGAATAATACCAAATAATGTGCGTAAATCTGAACTGTTATTTAAGAAAAGAGGACTGGAAAAAAACCAACCTGCCATTAACAAAAAAACAGTTAAAACAATGTATGCAGTAGGTGAATTAAAATAGCTTTTAATTTCTTTTTTTGCAATTAACGCTGTATAACTCATTTTAATTAGCTCCTTCTTCAACAGTTAAGTTTCTGAAAACATCTTCAAGACTAACATTTTCACGATGCATTTCGAGAAGAGTCCAATCTTGTTTTTTAATGTAATTGTAAATTTCTGCACGTTTATCAATAACAGAATCATATTCGATAATTGTCTTAAATGTTTTCTCACCAATATTTTTAATTGAATGAACAGAAATGTTATGTACATAATCGACAATTTTAGCAAGAGAATCTTCATCTGCAATAACATCTAATGTTAGCTTTGTTTTTCCTTGAAGATTAGATTTCAATTCTTCCGTTGAACCATCAGCAACAATTTTTCCTTTATTAATAATGATAATTCTATCACAAACCGCTTGAACTTCTTGAAGAATATGGCTTGAAATGATAAGAGTTTTTTCTTTTCCAAGTTCTTTAATCAATTCCCTTATTTCCACAATTTGATTTGGATCAAGTCCAGAAGTTGGTTCATCAAGGATCAATATTTTGGGATCGTGAATAATAGCTTGAGCCAAACCGACTCTTTGTCTGTAACCTTTTGATAAAGTCTGAATTGGTTTTGATATCACACCATTGAGTCCACATTTTTCGACCACATTTTTCAATACTTTTTTAAATTTTTTACTATCAATTTCCCGAGCTTCTGCAATAAAATGTAGATAGTCATACACTGTCATTTCAGTATAAAGCGGATTATGTTCAGGAAGATAACCGATTAATTTTCTAATCTCAATAGAGTTATCAAAGATATTAAGGTCATCGACTTGAATATTACCCTCAGTTGGACTGAGATAGCTTGTCAACATTTTCAGCGTTGTTGATTTACCAGCACCATTTGGTCCGAGAAATCCAAGTATCTCCCCTTCTTCAACCTGAAAATTAATATGATCAACAGCTCTTAAATTGCCATAATCTTTTACAAGATTTTCAAGTTTGATCATTCTTTTCTCCTTAATTTTTTTATGAATTTTTTAATTCATTCAAGATTTTAACGATAATAAAATTATTAGTTTCAATTATTTTTTATCTTTTCGCCTTTTTTTTCCATTTTTATTTTTTTTGATAGGTTGTGAATAAGAAACACTATCATTTTCAGTAAGTCCATCAATAATTTCAACTTCTTGGAAATTGTTAATTCCTGTTTTTATCAATACTTTTTCAGTAATAGTATCATTTTTCACTTTATAAACTATATCATTTCCAAGCTCATCAGCAAAAATAGCACGAATCGGAAGTAATAAAATATCCTTTTTTTCTTCACCAATAAGGGTAATATTAGCGGTCATTCCCGGCTTTAATTTATCATTAACATCAGTTAATTTGATTTCAATTGGGAAAACTTTAACATTATTTTTCATAATTGCTTTAACACCTATTTTGGTCACAATTCCATGATACTTTTCATAAGGATATGCATCTACTTGAATCTCTGCAAGTTGTTGTTTTACAATTTTAGAAATATCCACTTCATTAATTGCTGAGGTTACAATCATCTGTCGGAGATCAGCAATTTGTACAAGAACCGTTCCTGTAGAATACGAACCTCCATCTGATTGAACCATTTCTCCCTCTTCCACAAGAATTTGAATAACTGTACCGGAAGCAGTAGAAATCACATTGGCAATATTTCCATCCATTTCTATTTCTTTCGTAAGTTCATATTGTTGTAATGCAATATTATAGCTAATTTCAGCTCTTTCTAAAGCATCATTTTGGGAATCCAAATCTTTTTGAGAGACATATTTATCCTTCATAAGTGCAACATAATCTTCTACATTTTTTCGGGCATTTCGTAAGTTTATCTCGGTATTTGTTAGATTACTTTTTATATTTGCAAGTGAGGCGGATTCTTGATAATCAGGTTCAATTTCAGCAATTTTTTGACCTTTATGAACATAATCTCCTTCCTCAACAAGATAACGAAGTATTTTACCTCCAACTTTTGATTTTATATCAATTTCACTGATTGGCTCAATTTCTCCAGTTTCTTCTAATTTTACTGTTATTTCACCTTTTTTTACAATTGTAGAGCTTACTACTTTTGCTTCTTTTTTTTTCTTTCCAATTTTCCCTGAACAACCGAAAGTTGTTACGATTAATACCACGGCAACTGTCGTAAGAAATCTGTTTCTTAACATTTTATATCTCCATTTTTTATTGTATAGTTAACGGAAAGTGGTTTTTCCTTTTATGTCGCTCTGCTGGAGCTTAGTAACTCTGTTTTTTTAATCCCAATGCTTACATGTTGGGATTAAAAAATTTCACAGCTCTGCCGATTAAAAAAGAAGAAACCACTTTCTTTGTAGTATATATTCATTTATAAAAACCTTAAGATATCATCAATCATTATCAGTTTTAACAATTTCATTTATAAATAAAATAAAACATCAAAAAATTCCAATATGTAGAAATTTCTAACCAATATCCTTAATTTTATTCAAACGCTTAATATAAGAGTCAATATCATTTACTTGGCTAAACTTTTTAATTTTTTCTAAAAGTTCAATTCCTTTATCAATTTCGTTTGTTTTAACTACTGATTGATAAATAATCTGAATCACCTCATCATTAGAAGGTTGTATTCTTGCAGCATTTTCATACATTCGAAAAGCTTCATCAATTTTATCCATATCTATAAGCAAATATCCAGCTTGAATATTCAATTTGAGATCTCTTGGATTCCCTTTTAATGCTTTTGTAAGAAAAGAATAAGCTTTATCAAGTTCATTATTTTGCATAAACAATTGAACCAATCCGGGATAGAATCTTTCTTTATCATCAATAAAAGATATAGCTTTTTCCATATATTCCGCAGCTTTATCAAGATTATTATCATCCATAAAGAATTGAGAAACTCTCATGTAAGCTGCACCGTAATTATTAATTAATCGTTTCATATTATGGTCTTTATAAATCGTATCATCAAAAATTCCGCGATATTTATAAACCGTATCAATATTTTCTATAAGCCTGTCCATATCACGATTATCTTTATTTCTTTCCGGAACAAGCCTATCAACCATTCCTTCATTACGAAGATGGTCGCCAAAACCGGTTACATCTGAAACAGTAACTGCAAAATAAATTGGTCGTTTTCCATAATTATCACGTATAATTTGTAAAACAGCAAGATCTTTTGTATAAAGAACCTTATCTTCTTTGAGAGAGATACTGAAACTTTGCTCTGGAGTAACTCCTTTTACTGCAAATTTCATATCTTTAGGAAGCATTCTCGGATATAAACGAGTCCTTGGTACTTCCGGTGTAATTTGATCATCAGGAATATTAAATTCTACTCCTTCATGATCTCTCAATTGACGGATATACCAATCGGTATTCAATAAACTGAGATTTGCAATTGTAACATCTTTTCTAATCCCAAAACATTGTTCATTTTTAAAATCCATTCCCTTTTTTATTAATTTTTTTGTCTTTTCAGTTGGTACTACATCTCTTGCTGCATGAATAATAAATTCATCATTGGTAGAAGCTTTTGATTCAGGTATATATTCAATAGCATTTGGATCATAAACAGCTTGAGCATACCAAAGAGGGAAAGTATCATTATCGCCATTTGTGAATAAAATTGCATTTTCTTCTACACTATTAAGAAGATTTGTTCCATAATCAAGTGCGACAAATTCACGTGATCTGTCATGTATATGGTATTGTGAAGCAAGATTTATAACCGGTAAAACAAGAACAACAATCAAACAAATAGTTGCAAGAATTTTGCTTTTTTCTTTCATCATTGCTACAAGTCCAATTGAGCCAATTGCCATCCACACAGTCCATAAATAATAAGCAGTAGTAAAGAAATAATCCCTATCACGTACTTCTTTATCTGTCATATTCATTACAAAAACCATTCCTATAGAGGTCATAAAAAATAATGAAAAAAAGTAAATAAAAGAGTGCTTATTCTTTCTAAATTGATAATAAGCTCCTGAAAATCCCATAATTGTAACAAGAAGTTTTGCAAAAAAATCAATAATAAATAATGGAGATTTAAACCAACCGGCAATAGTTTCCACATTAAAGAATTGCATACTAAAATATCTTAAGAAATGGTGAACAAATTGGTTATAGACACTGGAATTTCTAACCATAAAAGTAGAAGAACCGTATTGCCGTCTCAAAATATAATTTGTAAATAATTGAAGATTATGCGGGTAACCTTCATTAATAAATGGTCTTATACTTGCACGAACATAAAGAAAAATATGTGTTGATAATCCAAGACCAATTAAAACAAGAGCAAACCACCAAACTCTTTTTGAAATTAATTTGTGCATATGCAAATAAAGCAATATAAAGAAGGTAATTGCGATCCCAATTTTTGCTAAATCAGGTACTCTAACAGCTTTACCAATTCCATTAAATAGAATATAAATAAATAAAATCAACCCAACATAAATTCCAAATCTTGTCCAAAATCCTGATGTTTTGTAATTCTTCCGAAGCATTGGATAAACAGTAATAAAAAGTATTGCCGGAGCAATTTGAAGTGAAGTTTGATGAATTCCAAATCCAAGAAAAAAAATGTATATTATAAGTAAAAGAATATTTTGATGTGAGAAATCTTCAGATTTTTCTACCCATAAAAATGTTAGCCAAATTATGATATTGATAACAAAAGCTAATCCGGAATAAACTTCTGCTTCAATGGCATTTGTCCAATATGTGTATGAAAAAGCAGTATAAGTGGCAGCAATAAAACCTGCAATATACGCATAAGATGCCTTTTTTTCAAACATTGTAACAAGCTTCACTGTTATTAAATAAATTAACATTGCTGCCAAAGCTGAGAATAAACCAGACAAGAAATTAATAACGAAAGCATGTGGTAGATTTAGACCAATAATCGAGAAAAATCTCCCCAGTATAATATAAAATGGATTTCCTGGAGGGTGTGGAACTCCTAAAATGCTACTGCAAGTGATATATTCACCTGCATCCCAAAATGAAAGAGAGTTTGCTTGAGTAATAAGATAAACAATTTGAACAAAAAGATATACAAAAAAAGCATTAAGCATATTTATCTTTTTATTGATTATTTCCTGAGGTTTTAAGACCATAAATTATCTCCAAATGGTTTTTTTTGGGAGATTCTTCTTTTAACTAATTCTACGTCAAGAGAATTTGTAATAGTTTTTTATTAATTCAAAATAGTGCTTTAAATAATGAATAATGGAAAATTGGTCACACTAAAATCTTATTAGCAATTTCTCGCTATTTTTATTAAGTAGTACTTGAACGAAAACTAACTTTTCCTGATTTTTTTTGTCGCTACTCTGTAGCTTGATTCTCTTTTTTTTCTTTACCCAACGCTA
>JAOZMQ010000108.1 GCA_029934195.1 Candidatus Cloacimonadota bacterium
CTGCACGGGAAACTATGTGGAAGAGTAGGTCGCTGCCACCCGTATTAAGAACCTTTTTATTCATGTACAAGTTCAATGATATTTACTTCAATAATATATTAGTGTTTGAAGGAAAAAGGACTTTATTACTATGAAGGGAATGAAGTTCATGAAGAAAAGATTAATTGGGGAATTATTTATTTTTCAGCTTCATAGAAGCGACATCTATGTAGCCCAATGCGTTAGCGTTGGGTAAAAAAAAGAGAACTAAGCTACAGAGTCGCGACAAAAAAAAGAAAATTTAGAAAAGTTAGTTTTCGTCCAAGCAATAATTAGTAATTGCAATAAAGAGTTTTACGGTTTGAATTGTACAACCTCCTCGACTTTATTCATACAAAGTAAAACAGAGGCGTTCAGAATATCTGACCTCAAAGTATATTTTTTTAGTTAGATTTTATGTAACCAATTATTCATTTTTTATTATCAATTATTCCACTTTCCATGCAATTATTGAGCTTGCTGATTTTAAACATTCGGGTAAAATATTTTAAAAACTAACTCTAAAAAATGCTCGTGCAAACATAATTTTTCAATGAGGATAGTATAAAGTTTGCTTATTTTTATTTAGATTCTCAAAAAGAGAATATTAACACAGACCCATCTTTTTACTTACTTATAATATTGTTTTTAATTGAGTTTCTTCAATTATATAAAAAATCCTTGCTTTAATAACCCTTATTTTTCTTTTTGTTCTAAATATAATACTAACAATAAATAAATCCATAGAAATTAAAGCTCTATGAGATTGAATTATCAATGAGGAGTCTTATGTACAAAACGATTGATATCAAAGAAAAAGCTGCTATGCTAGAAATGGAGATTAGAAAATACTGGGAAAAAGAAAATCTTTCAGAGAAAAGTATTTCTTTCAGAAAAGGAGCTCCTCAATATATATTTTTTGAAGGTCCTCCAACGGCTAATGGAAAGCCGGGAATACATCATATGATGTCAAGAACCATCAAGGATACTGTTTGTCGCTACAAAACAATGAGTGGTTTTCAAGTAAAGAGAAAAGCCGGCTGGGATACTCATGGTCTCCCTGTTGAAATTGAAGTAGGGAAAAAACTTGGATTAAAAGATAAAAAAGCAATTCAAGATTATGGGATGGAAGAATTCAATAAACAATGTAAAAGATCTGTTTTCTCGTATGAAAAAGAATGGCGTGATATGACGAGACAAATGGGATATTGGATTGATCTTGAACATCCTTATATTACTCTCGAAAATAATTATATTGAAACAATCTGGTGGATTTTAAATCAGTTCTTTCTAAAAGATCTAATTTATAAAGGTGACAAAATTACTCCATATTGCCCAAGTTGTGGAACCACTTTATCAAGCCATGAAGTTGCACAAGGCTACAAGGATACCGAGGATCCTTCAGTATTTGTCAAATTCAAATCACTTGAAGAAGAAAACACCTATTTTCTTGCTTGGACAACAACCCCGTGGACACTAATTTCAAATGTAGCACTTGTTGTACATCCTAAAGAAATTTACGTTAAAGTTGTCCATAATGAAGAAAACATTATTTTGGCTAAATCTCGTTTAAGTATCCTTGATAGTAACTATGAAATCATTGAAGAATATTTAGGGAAAGAGCTCGAATACAAAAAATACGATCAACTTTTTAAATTTGTAAAAACTGATAAAAAATGTTTCTTTATAGCCTGTGCTGATTACGTTACGATGGATGATGGTACAGGAATAGTTCATACAGCACCAGCTTTTGGACAAGACGATTTTGCACTTGGCGTTAAATATAATTTACCAATGATTCAACCAGTTGATGCTACCGGAAAATTTACCAAAGAAGTTACAGATTGGGCTGGAGTATTTGTAAAAGATGCTGACAAATCAATCATCAAAAAGTTAAAAGAGCGTAATCTTCTTTTTAAAAGAATGCAAATTATGCATAGTTATCCTTTCTGTTGGAGATGTCAATCCCCTTTACTCTATTATGCAAGGTCAAGTTGGTATATCAGAACAAGTCTTTTCAAAGAAGAAATGCTTAAAAACAATGAATCTATAAATTGGCAACCACCTTTTGTTGGAGAAAAAAGGCTCGGAAGATGGTTAGAAAATAATGTAGATTGGAATCTCAGTCGTGAAAGATTTTGGGGAACTCCTTTGAATATCTGGGTTTGTCCTGATTGTAATCATAAGGAGAGTGTAGGCTCAATTGCTGAATTACGAGAAAAAGGAATAATGAAAAATGGTGAGAATGTACCGGAAAATATAGAATTACATAAACCTTACATTGATGAAGTCGTAATGAAATGTTCTTGTGGTGCCACAATGAGTAGAACTCCGGAAGTCATTGATTGTTGGTTTGATAGTGGTTCAATGCCTTTTGCTCAATGGCATTATCCTTTTGAAAACAAAGAACGATTCGAAAAAGAACTTTTTCCAGCTGATTTCATTTGTGAAGGTATTGATCAAACACGTGGCTGGTTTTACACTTTATTGGCAATTTCTACGATGCTAAAGGGTAAAGCTCCATTCAAAAACGTCCTTGTCAATGATCTTATTCTTGATAAAAAGGGACAGAAAATGAGTAAAAGTAAAGGCAATGCACTTGATCCATTTAAATTGATGGAAGAATTTGGAGCTGATACTAATAGATGGTATATGCTCTATGTAAGTCCGCCTTGGGTTCCTACAAAATTTGATCCTAAAGGAGTTACAGAAGTTGCTAATAAATTTTTTGGAACACTAAAAAATGTTTATTCTTTTTATACTTCTTATGCTAATATTAATGATTTTATGGCATCGAATTATGAAATTTCTGATGATAAAAAAACTGAAATTGATAAGTGGGTTATATCAAGATTAAACTCACTTATTAAAGATGTTACCAAAAATATGGATTCGTATGATCTTACAAAAAGTGTTAGAGCAATCCAGAATTTTGTAATCAACGATCTCAGTAATTGGTTTGTTCGCAGAAGCAGAAGAAGATTCTGGGCGATGACTTTAACAGAGGATAAGAAAGAAGCATATTTGACACTCTACCAGACACTTGTAACTGTTTCTAAATTAATGTCTCCTTTTGCTCCATATCTTTCAGAGGAAATGTATATTAATTTAACCGGTGAAAAAAGTGTTCATCTAACTGATTTTCCAAAAACTAATGAAGCAGTAATCAATAAAAAACTTGAACAAGAAATGGAAGCTGTCATCAATATGGTTTCACTTGGAAGAGCTGCGAGGAATTCGTGTCAGATTAAAGTACGTCAAACACTTCAAGCGTTATATGTTCCGGAAAAATATAAATATTTAGTTGAAAGAATGGAAGAATTGATCAAAGATGAAATCAATGTTAAAGAAATCAAATATATTCATGAAAAAGATCATTTTGTTGAATACGAAGTAAAGGCAAATTTTAAAATGTTAGGACCTAAATACGGGAAACACATGAAAAAAATTGCTAATGCTTTGAAAAAAATTCAAGCAAATAATCTAATGACTGCTTTCCATAAAGATGAGCCTTATTATCTTGATTGTGATGGAAGTTCCTTCAAAATTACAGAAGAAGATTTAATTGTTTCTATCAAGGATAAAGAAGGATTTGTTTTTGAAAGTAGCAATGATTTGTATGTTGCCCTTGATACAGAACTGACTTCGGAACTTGTTATTGAAGGTTACGCACGAGAACTTGTAAATAAAATTCAATTTACAAGAAAAGAAAATAATTTTGAGATTATGGATAACATTAAGGTCTTCTATTATGGAGATGACGAAATTGAATCTGTTTTCAATAAATTTGAAGAATATATTAAAAATGAGACTTTAACTAACAAAATTTATAGAGAAGAGTCTTTAAAAAACGATATGAAAGAATGGGATATCAACGGAAAAGTTGTTCATCTCACAATTGCAAAACTTTAATTATATCAATAAGGCGAGATTTACTCGCCTTTTTTTGTACAATAACGAAGAACTTTACTAAGTGACAGTGATTAGATATCAATTAAAGTTAGAGAGTATCTGAACAAAATCAAATTTTAGTACATTAAAAAGTACGGAATTGATAAAGGAAAGAAATTAGAACTTCTTAAATTTCACGAAAATACTCGGCAGGCTAAAGGCGACTCACTACTTAGAAACCAAAATATAGGAGAATTAATGAAAATGAAGATAATCTTATTGGCACTTATAATATTGCCTTTATGTTTAATTGCAGACATTCATTTGAAATATGATGTCCAACCACCACAAATACAAAATTCACATTTTGAGAATGAATTACCAATAAATTTAACTCCGGGAGAGCCTACCGTACCATATCTTCCGCTAAAAATATTATTACCACAAGGTGAAAAAATTGTAAATCTTGATATTAAAATAAAAAAGAAATCAAATCTTTTACAAAATATTTTTATCGATTTTGCTCGTGAACAAAAACCAACCTCTATTCCATCATCGGATGTCACTCAAAAAAATCCTGAAATATATAATTCAAATAAAGAATTTCCTGTATTCAATTATCAAAATCTCGGTATTCAAATAAAAAATGGCTACAGAATTTTAGTACTGAACGTTTATCCTTATAAATATAATCCTATCCAAAAAACAATAAATTGGTCGGAAGAGATTGAAGTTAACATTGAAACTGAATTTGATAAAGATATTGATAATTATCAAAATAAATACCTTCTTCAAAATGAAAAATCTATAAAAAAAATCTCTTCTCTTATAGATAATAAAAATGAGATTGGGAGTTATCATAAAAATCGCACAGAAAATCGTTCCATTCTTGCTGACGAAAATGAACCTTTCCAAATGATAATTATTACCGATGCTGAAAGGGCACCTTATTTTGCTGATTACATTACATGGAAAGAATCTCAAGGATATGTTGTTGGTGTTTTTCTCGTCGAGGAAATTTATACTGCCGGTTATTCAGGAGAAGATAATAAAGCACTTGTAAGAGAATTAATTAAAGATGCGTATGTTACTTATTCACAAACAGCACATCCTTTGGAATATGTTATTCTCGGTGGAGATGATGAAATTATTCCAGCTCGCGGATGTTATGGAGCTGTTGGAAATACAATTGACAATCATATTCCAACTGACATGTATTATTCAAACCTTGATGACACTTCTGATTCTCATTGGGATTTGAACGGAAATAATATTTATGGTGAACCAGCTGATAACCCGGACATGTTACCAGAAGTTTCTCTTGGAAGAATTACAGCTGAAACACAACAAGAATTTCAGAATTTCTTTAATAAGAACTATTATTATGTAGATCAAAATACTTATAGTAATGATATTGCTTATATGTTTGGGGAGAATTTGAACAATGATCCTGTTACTTGGGGTGGCGATTACAAAGATGAAGTAAGTCAATATTTACCAGATGAATACCATATTGAAACTCTGTATCAACGAGATGGAAATTTTTCTCCTGCAACCGTAATTGATGCTTTTAACTCCGGACTCGGCATTATCAATCATATGGGACATTCTAATTTTAATTATGTTTTTGGTTTGAATACTGGGAATCTTTCACAATTTAATAATACTGAATATGGATTTGCTTATTCACAAGGTTGCTATCCTGCAGCATTTGATGAACCAACTTCGCAAGCTGCTGAATCAATTGCAGAAAATCTCATAATGAGAAACATTGGACTTTATGCTTTTGTCGGGAATACAAGATATGGATGGTATGCTCCAGGATCAATTTGGGGAGCTTCAGAATATTTTGACATTGAATTTTTTCAATGCCTTTTTCAAGTAAATGATCGACATCTTGGAAACGCTCTTAATTACTCAAAAGAACAGCTATTAAATGAAGCTCTTTCTACCGGTGTTATGCGATGGATTTATTATGAGATGGTTCTTTTCGGAGATCCTTCTGTTGAAGTTAAAGACCCAAGTGGAGTTTATCCATATTTACAACCGGATCTAATTGTCTGTGATGATTTTTTGGGAGATAGTGATACAATTGTTAATCCCGGAGAAACAGTAAATATTAATGTAAGTATTGAGAATTTACCTGATTGGGCTGATGCAGAAAATGTTACAGCAACCCTAAGTTTTGAAGATCCAACAATTGAAGTTCTTCAAAATATTTGTAACTATGGAGCAATTGCTGCCGGTGAGATAATTGGTAATTTCACCGATCCATTTATTTTCTCAGTACCGGAAGATGCTGAATACAAAGACTTCTA
Source organism: Candidatus Cloacimonadota bacterium (assembly GCA_029934195.1). Classification (GTDB taxonomy): domain Bacteria; phylum Cloacimonadota; class Cloacimonadia; order Cloacimonadales; family JAOZMQ01; genus JAOZMQ01. The sequence continues at coordinate 6,228 of JAOZMQ010000108.1, forward strand.
TTACAATATTGAAATTTCTACACCTGCTGGAAATGGAGAATTTAGGAAAACATATCGCAATTGTGTTGCAGTTTCTTTGTTGCAAAAAAATTGGCCTTGGTTTACAAATGGTGTATCTATTTCTTCTACTCCGATTCTTGTTCCAAATAATTCAAGAGGAGCATCAATTTTTGCTTTTGATATTACTGCCAATATGTATGGTTTAAATTATGAAGCTGAGTATCTTCCGGGTTTTCCTATTACACATGATGAAATGATTTGGCGAAGCCCTGCTTTTGCTGATATGAATGATGATGGACTCAAAGATTTTATTTTCGCCAGTAGAACTGGATCTATTGTTGCCTATGAAATCAATGGAAATGAAATCCTTAACTTTGATGGATGTGTTCAGCAGTTATTGACACCTGTAGTTGCTGATTTTACTGGAAATGGAGAATTTGAAATTGCCAGTCTTGGAACAGATAGACTTGTTTATTTAATTGATAAAAATGGAAATATCATTGATGGATTCCCTTATGAAATTGAAGATATTACTGCTACAGAAATGGGAGCAGCTGACCTAAATAATGATGGAGCAAGTGAATTACTTATTGGGACTTCCGGAGGAAAATTATATGCAATCACCGGTAACGCAAATTCCTTAGAAAATTTTCCGGTCCAAGTTACAGGAAGAATTACATCTGCACCAACCATTCTTGATAATAAAAAAATCATTATCGGAACAAACGAAAATTTTCTACATATAATCCAAGCAAATGGGACGATTCTCCACTCTGTGGAACTTGAAGGAGAAATAGCAATGTCTTCAATTGTTGCCGATTTTGATAATGATGATGAACTTGATATTGCTTTTACTACAAAAAATGGTTATTCCTATATTATGCACCAAAACGGAGAATGTTTTGAAAATTATCCACAACCATTAAATTTTAACGTCAGTAATCCTCCACTTGCTGTAGATATTAATGACGACGATTTAGTTGATTTTATTCAATTCTCTTCATCAAATCAAATGGTTGCTTTAAATAGTAATGGTATTGAATTTCCATTTAGTCCGGTTCCCGTTAATTTAAGTGGAAATACTCCGATAGCAACAAAGGACATTGATGATGACGGAGATCTTGATTTTGTAACTTCTTCTACAAATGGAATCATTATTGTTGACGTAAAATCTAATGCAGGTACAAAAATGCCTTGGTCTGAATATCGAGGTAATAATAGACGAACAGGGTTTTATGGAGATAATGAAATTGTTCTTGGGAAAAATGATAATTCTATTACTGAATTAAAAAATTCACTAAAACAAAATTTCCCAAATCCATTTAATCCAAACACCAATATCCAATTTACGTTGAAACAACCTGCAAAAGTTTCTTTGAATGTTTTCAATATTAAAGGTCAAAAGATTAAAACTCTTCTTGAAGGAAAAAAAACATTGAAAGCTGACACTCATACTATCATTTGGAATGGGAAAGATGAAAATGGAAACAAAGTTGGATCAGGTATTTATCTCTACAAAATGAGTTCAAAAGATTTTACTGATATTAGAAAAATGATTCTTTTGAAATAGTGGTGTTTGTTCTATTGTAAATAAAGTAAAATACTAATCTTAATGGAGATAGTAAATAACAATAACTTTTATTTAAATTACTGTCTCCCTTCTTTATGAGATAATTAGTATCTGAATGAAAAGGAATTTTTTAATCTTGAAGAACAGAAGTTCTTGAAGAAAGATTTAATTGGGTAATCAAAATGCTGGGATCAGTAAAATTGGAGATAAAAATGAACAAAAGAAGAATTCTCATTGCACTCCTAATCTTTATTGCTATTGTAACTCTTTCTGCAAAAATAAAAATTGTATTCGCTTGCGAAGATAATGAAAATTTTCCATTTTATACAGACAATGGAACTGCTATAAACTGGGAAAAACCAGGGATATCAGTTGAATTGGTAAAACTATTGGAATCAGAACTTGAACTTGAAATTGAGATTGTAAGATTTCCTTGGAATAGATGCTTGGATACAATGGGAAAAGGTAAAATTGATGGTACTTTTCAAGCTAGTTTTAAGAAAAAAAGAATGAAAATGGGAGTTTATCCCATGGTTGGTGATAAACCGGATATTTCCAAAAGATTGTGTACAGTTTCATATAATCTTTATAAAATTAAAGGGTCTAATCTTGATTGGGACGGGAAAAAATTTATAAATATCTCAGGTGAAATTGGAGCTCCATTTGGATACTCAATTATTGACGATATTAAGAAATTGGGGGTTGGTGTTGATACAAGCAAAAACACAGAAACAGATTTTAAAAAAATGCTAAAAAATCGTATTCAAGGTGTGGCAGCATTAAAACTTTCTGCTGATTTTCTAATTAAATCTAATTCTAATTTTCATAATATTGAAAGAATTGATAAACCTATCAAAACTAAACCATATTACTTAATGCTTTCGCATCAGTTTGTGGATAAGAATCCTGAACTGGCAAATAAAATTTGGGATACAATTGAAAAATTAAGAGAAACAAAATTCGAGGAAATATCTGAGAAGTATTTTAAGTAGTATCTGAACGAAAAGGATTTTTTAACCATGAAAGACAGAATATCTTGAAGAAAAAATTAATAGAAAAATCGATTAATTCTCTATCTGCGTAGAAGCGACATCTATGTAGCCCAATGCGTTAGCGTTGGGTAAAGATAAAAAGAGAACTAAGCTACAGAGTAGCGA
>JAOZMQ010000109.1 GCA_029934195.1 Candidatus Cloacimonadota bacterium
AGAGATTAATTAAATCACATAAAGTATGAACTTGAACGAAAACTAACTTTTGTCTCGTCCTTTTTGATGTCGCTACTCTGTAGCTTGGTAAATTTGCATTGCTCTTCCCAACGCTAACGCATTGGGCTACAGAGATATCGCTTCTATGAAGCTGAAAAATAAATAATTTCCCAATTAATCTTTCTTCATTAACTTCATTTCCTTTATGGTTAAAAAGTCCTTTTTCGTTCAGACACTAAATAGACATTTTTATCAAATAATAAAACCCCGCATTTTAAGTAAATACGGGGGTAATATCTATTATAGGTTATCTTTTTTTAGAAATATTTAGTCACAGGTTTCCCTATCTTCAAGTGACCATTTAAATTTCACATCTAATTGCCGTACAGCTCGTGTATCATCAACTCTTTTAATTGGAGTATTTATCGGAGCATTTTTAACAATTTCCGGTGTTTCTTCACATTCTTTGGCAATCTCTCTCATTGCTTTAATAAAACAATCAAGAGTTTCTTTGCTTTCAGTTTCTGTAGGTTCAATCATCATCGCTTCATGAACAAGAAGAGGGAAATAAATTGTTGGTGCATGATACCCTTTATCAAGAATTCGTTTTGCAATATCCAGCGTTTTAATTCCGTATTTTTCTTTTTGCCAATCTCCACTTGCAACAAATTCATGCATACAATTCTTATTAAAAGGAATATGGAAATAATCCTGAAGTTTTACTTTTACATAATTTGCATTGATAATTGCATTTTCAGCAACATCTTTAATTCCCTTCGCACCGAGCATTTTTATATAAATATAAGCACGTACATTTACTGCAAAATTACCATAAAATGTTAAAACTTTTCCAATTGATGTTTCCTGATGAGAATAATCAAGAAAAAACTTATCCTCTTTTTTCCCAATCATTGGAACAGGCAAAAATGGAATCAATTTATCGATAACACCAACAGGACCGGAACCAGGTCCACCACCACCATGAGGAGTTGAAAAAGTCTTATGCAAATTAAAATGCATTACATCAAAACCAATTTCTCCAGCTTTTACAATACCCATTAGCGCATTAAGGTTCGCACCATCCATATACATCAAACCATCAACAGCATGAACCATTTCACTAATTATCTCTATTTGATCCTCAAAAATTCCAAGCGTATTGGGATTAGTAAGCATAACTCCTGCAACAGAATCATCCATAACTGCTTTTAATGCTTCAATATCAACTGTACCATTTTCATTAGATTTAATTTCAATAACTTCATATCCAGTAAGATGAACTGAGGCTGGATTTGTTCCATGAGCAGTATCGGGAAGAATAATTTTAGTTTTATGATTATTACCTTTATGCTTGTGGTAAGCTTGCATTATTTTGAGCCCCACAAACTCTCCATGCGCACCAGCGGAAGGTTGCAATGTTACAGCTGACATTCCGGAAATTTCAGATAGATCTTTTTGTAATTCATATAGAATTTCTAAAGCTCCTTGCACTGTTTCCTCTGGTTGTAAAGGGTGAAGATTACTTATATTGAGGTCTCTAACCAAAGTTTCTTGAACTTTAGGATTATATTTCATTGTACAAGAACCAAGTGGATAAAACCCTTTTTCAATAAAATGATTCTTACTGCTCAATTCTATAAAATGTCTCATTACATCTAATTCACTTACTTCTGGCAACTTCAATTCAGTTTTTCGTCTGAATTTTCTCGGTATGATATTTTCAAGAGATACTTCAACATCATTTTTCGGCAAAGTAACCCCTTGACGACCAATAGAATGTTTTTCAAATATTGTCTTAGACATGATTCACCTCCTTTAGAGCACAAACAAAAGCATCCATTTGTTTTTTACTTTTCTTTTCAGTTACCGCAATCAGCAAATAATCATCATTACCAAAATCATTCAATGCAAACCCTGAAAAAATATCTTTCTTTACCAATTCATCAATAATAAATTGAGACGGGATAGGTGTTTTAATTACAAATTCTTTAAAAAATGGAGCATTATACGCCATTTCATAGCCATCAATTTTGCATATCTCTTCTGATAAATAATGTGCTTTTGTAGCAGATAATTCGGCAACATGCTCTAAACCTTTTCTACCAAGTAAACTAAGATGTACTGTAGCAGCAAGAATACAAAGCGATTGATTACTGCAAATATTTGAAGTTGCTTTTTCTCTTCTAATATGTTGCTCGCGTGCTTGAAGAGTCAAACAATAAGCTCTTTTTCCATCAGCATCTAAAGTAGCACCAACAATTCTGCCGGGCATTTTTCTTGCAAGTTTGAGAGTAGTTGCAAAAAAACCAAACAAAGGTCCACCATAATTTTGAGCATTCCCTAATTCTTGCCCTTCACCTACAACAATATCAGCTTTATATTCTGCAGGTGAGTTCAGAATTGCAAGTGAGATTGGATCAACAATGGTAATCAATAAAGACTTTTTCACAGAATGTACTATTTGTTCTATCTCAAACATGTCTTCTAAATTTCCAAGAAAATTTGGAGTTTGAATAAGTAAACAAGCAATTGAATCATCCATTAAATGTTTCAAGACGTCAAGATCAATTACCCCATTTTTTTCCGGTACGATTACTAACTCAACATTAATACCTTCTGTGTATGCTTTAATTACTTTCAAAAATGTAGGATTAATAGATCCAGCAATTAGAGCTTTGTATCTTCTTGTTTGACGAATCGCCATCAAAATTGCTTCAGCAGCTGCAGATGCTCCATCATACATACTTGCATTTGCAATTTCCATACCTGTAAGATCACAAATCATAGTCTGATATTCATATATATACTGTAAAGTACCTTGACTAACTTCTGCCTGATATGGTGTGTATGCAGTATGGAATTCTGGTCTCAGCACAATATGGTCAACGGCAGCCGGAATAAAATGATCATAAATACCAGCTCCAAGAAATGAGTTAGCTTCAGCAGAATTTGTATTCTTTTTTCCTAAAAAATACATTTTTTGTGTAATTTCCATTTCTGAGAGAGCTTCTTCAATATTTAAGTTTTTTAAAAGAAATCTGTTAGGAATATTTCCTATCAGATCCTGAAATTTTTCTACTCCAATCTCGTCGAGCATTTGCTTACGTTCAAGATCAGTATTTGAAATGTAAGGCATTCTTAACTCCTTTATTTTTTATAGTCTTATCTTAAAATTTCAATCATAATTACTATATCGTATCTGAACGGAAACTAATTTTTCCTAAATTCTCTTTTTATGTCGCTACTCTGTAGCTTATTTCCCTTTTTATCTTTACCCAACGTTAACGCATTGGGCTACAAAGATGTCGTTTCTATGAAGCTTGAGAATAAAGAATTTTGCAATTAATCATTCTTCATTTTCTTTTTTAGCTTCATCGTTAAAAACAACTTTTATTCAGACACTATATAAAAAAAGCACTAATTTATTAGATAAATTTTTGTCAAGAAATTGGGAATAAATTCTGAGAAAACAAAAAAAGCGACTCTTTCAAGTCGCTTTCAAATTTAAGGAACTGCCCAAAATATTCTGTTCAATTATACCAAAGCAGTTCAGTATTAATAATTATTAAGAAATTAGAATTTTAATGTAAACACATAATCAGCAGATGTTTTAGCTTTTATCTTCCAATTGAGAAGATAGTCTGATGATTCGTTAATAAATTTATCAGTGAATTCACCTTCAAGAACTTTAATCTTAACAGCTGTAATTATACCGGAATCTTCGATAACCATATTGATTTGAATTTCACCGTGCATCTCTTCATTATCATTGTTATTCTCAAAAATTTCCTTAATTCCTGAACTTAGATATTTAACAAGAACTTCTGGCATTTCTGTTTGTAATTCGCTTTCAGCTTTTTCTATAAGATTCTCATCTTTATCTTCATCATCTTTGATTATTTTCATTTCAACACGTCTATTTCGAGCACGACCTTCATGTGTTTTATTAGTATCTACAGGATTATTTTCACCATAACCAAACGGAGTAATATTATCATTAATAACACCTTTTTCGACTAAATATTTCACAACAGAATTTGCTCTTCTAAAAGATAATTTTTGATTATATTTTTCACTACCAACGTTGTCTGTGAAACCATTAATTTCAACTTTTAGCTTATCATTTTCCAACAATGTTAAAGCGAGATTATCTAATTCTGCAAAAGAAGAGGGTAAAAGTTTTGCTTTATCAAATTCAAAATAGATATTTTCAATAACATAAGATTTCTCAGGTTCAAGAGCTGTGAGTACAATATCATATTCAAAGAAATTATCTGTTACTTCAAGTTGACCAATTTTTAAGAAAAAGCCTTCTTTCGTAATAGAAAAATTATAGCTTTCTGAAAGTCCTAATTTTATTGAATATTGACCTTTATCATTACTAATAGCAGTTTCTGACATTTCTATACCATCGAGAAAATATGACCAAATTATTTCAGCAGATACTGGATTTCCCTCTTCATCGGAAACTACACCTGAAATGGTATTCTTATCAAGCTTGATCTCCGGAGTTTTTATTCTGGAAATATTGAATAGAATGATATCTTCAGAACCAAATCCCCTTGCTCTATTTGATGAAAGATAAGCTTCATTAGAATCTTTTCTATGAAAATAATATCTATCATCTTTTACAGAATTTACTCTTACGCCAAGATTAACAGGTTCAACCCATTCAGTCCAATTTGATCCGGTTCTCATAGTTTTGAAAATATCAAAACCACCAATACCTTTATGACCTTTAGAAGCAAAATATAGAGTTCTACCATCATAATCTATAAAAGCTGTTTGTTCATCTTTATCTGTATTAATCATCTCACCTAAATTTACCGGTTTTGTCCATGACTGACCAAGTTTTTCAGTTACATATAAATCTGATCCACCAAAACCATCTTCTTTTATTGCAGAAAAAATCATTATTCTGTCTTCAAAGACAAAAGGTTGAAATTCAGGTGAAGTAGTATTAATTCCAGGAATTAATTCTGGTTCTTGCCATTTTCTCCCATCAAAATTACTTGTGTATAGATCTCCTGTTTTTGAATATTCTGAATAATTACCAAATAAATATGCAGTTTTCCCATCAACAGAAATTGAACCTAAAGCTTCATTATTATCTGAAGAAATTTCTTTTACTAATTTTGGTTTTCCCCAAATCCCTGAAATTTTTTCAGCTTTCCAGATGTTTTCTTTATTAGCTCCAACTGTTTTTCGAGTTGAGGCAAAATACATAGTTTTCCCATCATCAATTACATACGGAGCATAATCAGCATACTTGCCGTTAATGTATCCGGGTAATGTCCTTTGAATATGCAACATTTGTAGATATTCTGGAAGATTTTTTTCATTCTTTAATACATAAACAATATCCTCTGCATCTTCAAATCCAGGTTCAAAGTTCATATCAAGAAATGCTTCAAAATAATTAAGTGCTTCATCATATTTTTGCATTGCAAGATAAGATTTTCCAAGCCAGTAATAGTATTCTGATACCGGTTTAATATTACTCTCGATTCCAGCTGACAAACAATAAATTGCATCTCGATAATTATCAAGACCATAATATTGTTTTCCTTCTTCTAATAGCCTTTCTTCATTCAATCCAAAAAGCCACAAAGCATTTGCCAACAGTAAAACCAGTAAAAAGATCTGCTTTCTCATAAGCTCTCCTTTATTTTATTATTAATTTTTCTTTTGAATTCACAAATAATGAATTTAAAAGAAAAATTATATGGCAGAGAAAAGCAATTCTCTGCCATAAAACAATTTAAAATCTTAAAAGTAATGATAACATGTGAGTATTATCAAAAGTATTTTCCGGGTCTTGATTAAAAGAATAATTTGTTTCAATCATTTTGAATCTAAGCCCTACTCCGGCAGCAATTGCACCTTCATTATATCCAAGTCTTATGCCAGTAGCAGTCTCAGAAAAAATTGAGCCCCAACTTGAATCTTCTTTAAATTCTGATGCATCTAAACTAGAACCAAACTCAGTATCTTTTCCAAAACTCATCCAATATTCTGCACCAGCAGAAAAGTAACTCTTTGAGTCATCTTCTGTTTGTTTCAAATCTGTACTAAGTACTAATCCTTTATATGGATAACAAGCAAAACCAAAGCTAAATTGTGTTGGAATATCATCATTGTCAATTTCTGAGATCAAATCTCGAATCATTATACCAAGAGTAATATATTCATTAACATCATACATTGCTCCAATATCAGTACCAAATCCAGATTGATTATCATCAGCAATTTTTGACATGTACATTTTTGCAGTAAAACCAAGCTTTAGACGACTTGGTCGAGTAGCAAAACTAAAAGAAATACAATTATCTGCATTGTCAAATTCTCCTGTTGAATTTCCGTTGACATCGTATCCCTCAAAATCTTCTGAAACAGCATTCAACCAATTCACAGCAAGAATTCCATAATTTAATCTCATTCCAACCGCAGCATAATTATACTTGCGATCCCATTCCATTCCATCAATATACATTGTAGATAGTTCATAGCGTTTCAAACGCGATAAGCCAGCTGGATTCCAGTAAGCTGCAGTCACATTATCGATAGCTGCTGTAACAGCTCCAGCCATACCCATTGCTTTGGCACCAACTCCCATTCTCATGTAAGCAGCACCGCTATTGTTATCAGCAAACACATTTACTGAAACCCCAATTAGTAAGGTTAGAACTACCAAAATCTTAAAGCATCTTTTCATGATAGCCTCCGTTGATATTTTTTTTAAAATTTAAATAAGAGGGAGTTTCCTCCCTCTATAATTTATTGTTATTTCACAGCGATTTTAACTATTTTTTCGATTTTACGACCATTATCACGAACTACTATTTTAGCAAAGTATGAACCACGTGCTAATTGAGTTCCAGAATCTGTTTTTCCATCCCAATCAATTTCTTTAGTTTTGAATCTATCGGATATTTTTTTAACAGTTTTTCCGGCAAAATCGAAAATACGAATTTCAACATTTGCTTCTTTGTTAAGACTTACAACAAGCTTTCCTGTATTACCTCTATCAACTGGATTTGGATAGAAAAATGGTTTAATTGAACTATCAAATGAAAGAGTCTTTCCTGCATCAGCATTCACTGTAAAATTCCAGATTTTAGTGGAAACATTTCCAGCATTATCGTACACTTTTAACTCAAGATTATATTCAAGAACTGCTTCATTATTAAAAGTAATTGAATAATTTATCATATCATTTTCTATAGTTACATCTTCTGCTACATTATTTAGTATCATTTCAGCTCTATCCAAACCAGAACCATTTTCATCTTTTAAAGAAATATTAATATTAAGTACATCTCCAAGAAGATATTCTTCTTCAAGTATCGGTACTGTAATAGTTACAGGAGTTTCATCTTTATAGAAAATCATTGATTCCGTAACAATATATCCTTCGTCAGACATAATAGTAATAGTCATTCTTAATCCAGAATTATTATTAAGATCTATCGGGGTAAAACTATAAGATAAAGTATCATTCACAAGAGTGAAATCGTCAACTTCATTAAGATATTCTCCGAAAGAACCATCTTCATAAAGATGTTCAAATTTTAGAGAAATATCATTTTCATCTAAATTTTGACCTGTAATTTTTGCTGTAAATTCAGTTTCTACATTTGGTTTATAGAATACAATTCCTTTTTCACCAAGTGCTCCGATACTAATAATTGATTCTTGTACAACTAAGAATTCTCTTGTGGCAATAGAAACATTACCAACAAGGTCAATTACTGTTAATTCAGCAGTATAAGAACCACTATTATTAGCATTGAATATCATTTTAAGTGTAGATTCCGTGCTTGTTGTAATTGAATCTTCAAAAGTATTTTCAGTATTAGAAACTTTAAGAACTGCTGATTGTACACCAGATCCGCTATTTCTTGAACTATACATTTGTTTCATTGAATTACGTGTATTTAAAGTAATTTCCTGTAAATCAGAGAAATTAACTTCTACTTCAACGGCTTCTCCATTAATAAAAATTTGGTCTTCATCTGGAGTAACAAATTCATATTGAGGAGAAATTCCATCAATCATGTAATATTGTGAATATTCATTTGAATGATTCCATTCGTTGGTGACAGTAATAAGCAATTGTAATCCTTCAAATCCATCAGAGATTATTTCCGGCCCAATGTCTAATACACAATGGTTATCATTATCAAATGGTACAATAACTGGACCGAGAACTTTTACTCCTCCTGGTACTGAATAAATTTCAGCTGTTACTGCATCAAGTCCAATCCCTTCAATTCCGCTAAGTTCAAAACATAATTGATTTGCAACAGCAGGATTTAACCACCAACCAGTAGTATCATTTGGAGTAAATGTTATAGCCGGAACAGACGCGGTAACAATAAAGTCCCTCGTTAAAGTTGATTCATTACCAACATTATCTTCTGTTGTTACAATTATTGTATAAAGACCATAATCGCTAAAGAATTCATCTATTACAATATGACTAATTGCATGGTTCATATTTAGATAATCTTGTTTTTCCCATACTATTGATTCACTATCTGTAATTTGAATTTTGAGTAAATTTACACCTGAGCCAAGTTCACGCACGGATCTATTATCTCTTACTTTATTCATTTCAGAATCACGAGTAGAATTTTGTAAATCTTCTATCATTACATCAATAGTTACAATATCATTCTTTTCAAACTCTGTCATCGCAACTGGTGAGATAATATCAATTTGTGGGGCAACTCCATCGACCAAATAATATTGGGTATATTCTTGAAAATGATTCCACTCGTTGGTAACAGTAACAACCAATTGTAATCCTTCAAATTCATCTGAGATTATTTCAGGTCCAAGATCTAAAACACATAAACTATCATTACCTATTGGAACAATAACAGGACC
>JAOZMQ010000110.1 GCA_029934195.1 Candidatus Cloacimonadota bacterium
TAAATTTTTTCTCTATTTTATCCATTATTATTAAAATTTCAATAATAATTTATTCTTTTAAATCCGGTGCTAATCCTGTGCAATCAGTGGCTTTTATCTTTCTTGTTCAAGCATTGATTACAAAATATATCTTGATAAATCTTCGTCTTTTATGATCTTTCCAAGCCTATCTTCAACATCATTTTTAGAGATATTTACAGAATTATAGTCATTATCCGGCATTTCAAAAAGAAAAGAATCCAGAAGAGTGTTCATTATAGTATGAAGTCTTCTTGCTCCAATATCTTCCATTTTTTCATTTGCACGTGCAGCAAAATCTGCAATTGAATTTATAGCTTCATCTTCAAAACTAAGAACTACTTTTTCAGTATCAAAAAGAGCAATATATTGTTTAATCAGGGCATTTTTGGGATATTTTAGAATCTTAATAAAATCTTCACTTGTAAGACTGTTTAATTCTACACGGATAGGAAAACGACCTTGTAATTCCGGTATCAGATCAGAAGGTTTGGTTAAATGAAAAGCACCGGCAGCAATAAATAAAATATGTGAAGTATTAATAATCCCGTGTTTTGTTGGTACATTTGATCCTTCAACAATTGGCAATAAGTCTCTTTGAACACCAGCACGAGAAACTTCTTGGCGACCATCTTTTGAACTTGATGCGATTTTATCAATTTCGTCAACGAAAATAATTCCTGAATTTTCAACCCGATTTTTTGCTTCTTTGATAACTTTTTCTTTATCAATTAATTTACTTTCTTCCATAGATTCCAATGCTTTCAATGCTTGGGGAACTGTGAATTTTTTACTCTTATTATCTTTTTTCATCGGCAAAATGTTTGAAATCATTTCACCAAAATTAAAATCAATTGATTCCATTCCAATATTGGAAAAAAATTCTAATTGAGGTGCTTTTGATTGGTCAAGTGTAATTTCTATTTCGCGTTTGTCTAATTCTCCTGCATCAAGCTTTTTTTGCATTTTATTTCTTGAACGATAATATCTTTCCATTTTTTCATCAAAATCATCGTCTAATTCAGTCTCTTTTGGGTTTCTTTTGGGAGGTGAAATTAACAAATCAAGTACTTTTTCTTTAGCTCTTTCTTTTGCTTTTGCTTTCACTTGTTGACTCATTTCCATCCTGACTTCATTCATTGCTACATCCAATAATTCACGAACCATGGATTCTACATCACGACCGACATAACCTACTTCTGTAAATTTTGAAGCTTCTACTTTAACAAAAGGAGCATTTGCAAGACGCGATAATCTACGAGCAATTTCAGTTTTACCAACTCCGGTAGGACCAATTAGAATTATATTATTTGGCATAATTTCATCTTGAAGTTCACCTTGTACTTGTTGCCTTCTCCATCTATTTCGTAAAGCAATAGCAACAGCTCGTTTTGCTTTTTCTTGTCCGATAATATATTTATTCAATTCCGCAACAATTTTAATTGGTGTCAATTTCATCAAATCATTCATTTTATAATTCCTCTATAGTAATATTATCGTTTGTGTAAATGCAAATATCTGCTGCAATTTTCAATGACTTTTTTACAATAGTTTTTGCATCAAAATCAGTAAAATCAACTAAAGCTCTTGCGGCTGAGAGAGCATAAAGTCCGCCGGATCCGATAGCAGCAAGACCATCTTCGGGTTCAATAACATCTCCATTGCCAGATAAAATTAACAAAGAATCTTTATCTCCAACAATAATCATTGCTTCAAGTTTACGAAGGATTCTATCAGAACGCCAATCTTTTGCCAATTCAACAGCAGATCGTTTTAAGTTCCCTTTATATTCTTTCAGTTTACCTTCAAATTTTTCAAAAAGCGTAAAAGCATCAGCTGTTGCTCCTGCAAATCCAGCAATAACATTTCCATTATATAAAGTTCTAATTTTGACAGCATTAGATTTGAAAACAGAGTTCCCAAGAGTAACTTGCCCATCTCCACCAACGGCAATTTTATCTCCACGCTTCAAACCCAAGATTGTAGTTCCGTATAATTTTTCCATTAATTCCTCTCTATAAAAATTCAATAAAGCAATGAATCCAACTATGATTCTTTTTGATTATTCTCATCATTAATTGAAGTTTCAGATTCTTCGTGCATATTTTCTTTGACTGAAAGATTCTTCAATTCATTGGGATCTTTTTTTATGGATTTTGCTTTTTCATATTTCTTATTAACAAAATCTTTCCATTCATCAGAAACTGTTTCAATAATCATTCCAAAAATCTGCTCCTGATCCAATGTTTCTTCTTTAAGAAGTGATAAAGCCAATTTATCCAATAACTCTCTTTGTTCTTTAAGAATTGACATTGCTTTCTCATGAGCAATTTTTATGATTTCTCTGATTTCAGAACTGACAGTATCCGCACTTTCATGAGAAGCAACATCTTCTTGTCCAATTTCTTTTCCGAGAAAAACCTGATGCTCGCCTTTACCAATTTTCATTGGACCAATTTTCTCGCTCATTCCCCAATTGCAAACCATGTTTTTTGCAAGATTCGTAACTTGTTCAATATCGGAAGAAGCTCCAGCACTAAATTCATTGAAAATTAGTTTTTCAGCAGCACGACCACCAAGCGATGTGATAATTGTTTGTTCAAAATATGTCTTAGTATAATAAAGATCATCTTCTGCCAGACTTTCAGCATAACCGGCTGCAAATCCTCTTGGAATGATGGTAACTTTATGGATAGGTAGCGTTTTTTCTTGAAAAATTGAACATAAAACATGACCGATTTCGTGGTAGGCAGTTGTCTTTTTTCTTTCTTCGGTAATGACTTTACTTTTTCTTGCTTTTCCCATTGTGACTTTATCACGAGCTTCTTCAAAATCTATCATTTCAATTTTATCGACATTTCTTCTTGCTGCCATCAAAGCTGCTTCATTTGCAAGGTTTGCTAAATCTGCCCCGCTAAAACCGGAGGTGCTTCTTGCTAAAATCTGGATATTTACATCCTTAGATATTGGAAGTGGTTTTGTATGAACTATTAGAATTTGCTCTCTTCCTTTAATATCCGGTAAATCTACAACTACTTGTCTGTCAAAACGTCCAGGTCGTAAGAGAGCTGGATCAAGAACATCCGGTCTATTTGTTGCTGCAATAATTATTACAGAATCATTTTCTTCAAAGCCGTCCATTTCGACGAGAAGCTGATTCAATGTTTGTTCTCTTTCATCATGTCCGCCACCAATTCCGGATCCTCTATGACGACCGACTGCATCAATTTCATCAATAAAAGCAATGCAAGGAGCATGTTTTTTTGCATTTTCAAATAAATCTCTAACTCTCGAAGCACCAACGCCAACAAACATTTCTACAAAATCTGAACCACTCATACTAAAAAAAGGCACTTTTGCTTCACCGGCAACAGCTTTTGCAAGAAGAGTTTTCCCGGTTCCAGGTCGTCCCAACAAAAGAACACCACGAGGAATTTTACCACCGAGTCGTTGAAATTTTTTGGGCTCTTTAAGAAATTCAACAATTTCTTCTAATTCTTCTTTTGCTTCTTCGACACCAGCAACATCATCAAAGGTTTTGTTGGTTTTCCCACCTTGAAATAATTTTGCTTTACTTTTTCCAAAACTAAAAGCTTTACCGCCACCACCTTGCATAGATCGCATCATAAATATCCAAAAAGCAATAATGATTATAAATGGCAACCAACTAAAAAGAATCCCCATCATTCTTGAAGGTTTACTCGAAGAAATGATTATGCCTTTTTCTTGTAATGATTTTACCAATTCAGGGTCTTTAAAAGGTAAATATGTATGATATTTTGTTCCTATTGCATCGTAAAAAGTTACATCTTGCACATCAAAAATTACTCGTACAACTTCTTTTGAATCAGTCATAGATATGAAATCTGAATAACCAATTTCTCGAACCGTACCTTTGTTCATAATTAGCATATTATAAATAATAATCACGAAAAGAAGTAATACTACCCAGAGTGTAATTGTTTGTGGTTTTTTTAAATTTGGAAATTTATTTCCTTGTTGATTTTTGTTATTTTCGTTTTTATTTGGAGTGTTGTTCATGAATAAATTTCCTTTTTAAGAATACCGATATATGGTAGATTTCTATATTTTTCATCAAAATCGAGACCATAACCTACAACAAATTCGTTACCTATTTCGAATCCTTTATAGTCAATATGGATATCAACTTTATGTGCTTTGGGTTTATCAAGCAGAATACAAGTTTTGAGTGAGGCTGGTTTGTGTTTATTAAGATATTCCAAAAGATATTTCAAAGACAAACCGGTATCGACAATATCTTCTATAACAATAACATGTCGATTTTCTAAATTTGTATCAATATCTTTCCTAATTTTCACTATTCCGGATGATTTTGTGCCACTTCCATAACTTGAAAGAGATAAAAAATCAATTGTTAAAGATGTTCTGATATTTCTTATAATATCTGTCATAAATACAACAGCACCGTTTAAAATGCCGATTACAACAGGTTCCTTTCCTTCATAATCAATTGATAATTGATGCCCTAATTCTCTAATTTTCTTTTCTATAGTTCCTTCATTAAATAATACTGTAGCGATGTCACTATTCATTTTTATTCCTTAATTTATGTAGTTTGTATTTCATAAAACCATAACGGTTTTTTTGAATTTTATTTCTTTTTTCTTTCAGCAGAACGAACTTTTTTTGTACAATTCTTTTCTATCCTTAATGACAAAATATTTATTGAATCATTGTTTAAAATAACACGATTATCTATTCGGTATCCACAAATCCAAATAATTTTTTCAGCATCGCACAAAAGAATAATTTTTTCTCTTTGAGATTTTGGCACTTTTTCGTCAATGAAAAAATCCTTCAATTTTTTATGATGACTCATTCCATTCGGAATAAATTTATCTCCAGCTTGCTTATGGCGGAAAACCAGCGGGAAAACGATTTTATCAAAATCTACGAAAATCTGATGTTTATTTCTATTTTTTTGATTTTTTAATGGGATTTTTTTTATCCTTTTCATATAAAATCTATAATTTTCAAAAATCAGTCTATTTCTTATTGATGATATTTCTTTTGAATTATCAAGAGTAGTTTTTTCAATAGAATTTTTATTTAGAAAACTTAAATTATCATATTCTTTCAAAACAATAACATTGTGAGGTAATTGAATTGATTTGCTACCTTCTGTGTATAAAAGGCTTTCAATCTCTGAAAAATGAGAAGAATAAAAATCTTTTTCATTACCACAAACGCCTGCATATAAATCTCGAAAAAAATAAAATCTTAAAACCGGCTTTAACTTTAATACTTCTGAAACAGATGCTATTTTTTGTGATAATGTTGAATTTTTTGTTAAGGTTCTTTTTTTGTAATGAATTATATCTCTCATTACTTCATCTGTTTCTGAAAAGATTCGTGCACTATCACATAATTTTTCAATAATTTGCGGATTAATATTATCTTGAATCCAAGGAAGGATTTCCCATCTGATTTTATTTCGTTGATATAGTAAATTTTTATTGCTTAAATCTTCTCTCCAAGAGATATTCTCTTTTTTTAAAAATTCAACAATTTCATTTTTTCTAAACTCGATTAATGGATGAATTATATCTCCACTAATAGGCTGAATACCTTTCATTCCAGAAATAGCAGCTCCACGAAACAATCGAAATAAAACCGTCTCAGCCTGATCTTCCATATGATGTCCTAAAGCAATAATATCCATTTTGTAGGTTGCTTTTATTACCTTGAAATAATCAAATCTAATCTCGCGGGCGTGATTTTCCATATTCCCTTTTTTAGGAATTTGACAGTTTTTGACAACAATTCCAATATTTCGTTTAAAACAAAAATCTTTCACAAATAATTCATCTGCTTCTGACTCTTTCCCGCGTAAATTATAGTTTAAATGTACAGCGAGAAGATGAAACTTGTATTTTGAACGAAGCTTTGCAAGGCAATACAATAAGGCTGTAGAATCTGCACCTCCGGAAAACCCAACGATAATTTTTTGTAAGTTTTTAATCATTTTGTTCTTTACTGCAAATTTTTCAAATTTTTCAATAAAATCTTTTTTCAAAATAAATCCTTTGATATAATTGTTTAAAAATATTTTCATATGTAATGACATTTTTAATTGAAAGATATTTGCACAAATACCCTTCATTTTTAGACTGTTCAACGAGATTGATATCTTTCAATGTTTCATCCGTAAAGATTACATTTTCTTTTCCGGTAGATTTTTTATTAGTTTGTGCAATTCATTACTAAATTTTTCTTTACCGGCTTTATTTAAATGAGATTGGTCAATAAATAATGAATTGTTATACGCAGTAATATCAGGATAGAATATTACATTGTTGTATTTGTGTTTCAATCTTTCAAAAAATTCATTATATTGTGTTAAATAATTTGAGTTCATATGATTAAAAGAATTTTCATTAAATGGCAGTTCTGTATAAATTACTTGAATATTATTTTTTTCAGCAAGAGTGAAAATATTTTCCAAACTGCTAAGATAGATTTTTCTATAATTAAAGAATTTATTGTTGTCGGATTCTTTATTCAAGCCATTTATTGATTTTGTTAATTTAAACTCAAAACTTCCTTTACTTAAACAAATTTGTTCATAAGTCTTCATATTTTTAGAAATTCTTAAAGAGAATAAAGAATTTCTCATTTCATCTTTGAAGTAATGCGGGAATTTTAATTTTATTAAATATGCTCGAATTAGGGATTTATAAAAATCCTTTTGATCTAATTTCTCATAATTAATAGACCAAAATTGTTCTTTATCTTTATTGAGATGAAAAAAAATATCATTAATGTTTTCGAGTGTGTAAAAACCATACTTAATTGCTCTTTCATAGAAACTAAAACTAACTTCTAAATGGAAAGGTGCATAAGAAACAATGATTAATTTTGGCTTATTACCATTAGCAATTATTTTTTTTAATGTAAAAAATCCTTCCAGCGGAGAACTCCCTCCAAGAGCAAGATTATAAAATGATTCTCCCAAAATATTGGGATCTATTCCTGCAATTGCCCTACTGTCACCAATAATGATATTTTCATATTCGAATTTGGAGTTTATTAATTTCATTTTACTTTTCCACATTGGAAATTCTTCATTATTATAAAAAAAAACTCCCACAGATAGAAAAATCATTATTGGAATTAACCAGAAAAAAGGAAATATAATGCACTTTGAAATAAATTTTTTCATCTTTTTAATCCTTAAAATTGAAAATAAATAAATTCATGATGATCTCCTAAATACAAAAAAATCAATGTAAATATCGAAGAGTAAATTACCCACCGTAAAGAACGATGAATTTTAATCTCATCAAACTCCAATGCATGCTGTTTCTCACGTTGAGCCCACTCGATAATGATAAAAATAAATAGAAAAATAAGGATATAACTCATATCTGCAATTTTCTCCGGAACACTAAATAAGGAAATTGAAAAGATTTTGGCAATATAATTTAAAGCAATCGGTATTGATTTTGCCCTGAAAAAAATCCAAGCAATAGAAGTAAGAAAAAAGGTAATTCCCATTTGAAACAAATCTTTCAAGTTTGGTATGAATCTTCCTTCTGCTACAGAATTAGTATTTTTTCTATTTTTTTTCAATAACATTAAAGGAAGGAAATAGACAGCATTCAAACCACCCCAAACAATAAATGTCCAATTTGCTCCATGCCAAAAACCAGAGACAACAAATATTATAAAAAGATTACGAACTTTTTTTAAAACAGAACCTTTGCTTCCACCAAGAGGTATATAAAGATAATCCCTAAACCATGTTGATAATGAAATATGCCAACGCCTCCAGAACTCTGCAATATCTCTTGAAAAATAAGGAAAAGCAAAATTTCTCATTAATTTAAAACCAAAAAGATTTGCTGTTCCAATAGCAATATCTGAATAACCTGAAAAATCTCCATAAATCTGAAATGCAAAAAAGAAAGTTCCAAGTAATAAAGTACTTCCAGAATAAGTTGTATAATTTGCAAAAATATCGTTAACAAAAATAGCACAATTATCTGCAATAACTACTTTTTTGAAAAGTCCCCAAAGTATTTGTCGCATACCATCAACAGCATTGTTATGGTCAAATTCTCTTTTTTTATAAAACTGTGGTAGTAGATTTGTAGCTCTCTCAATTGGTCCTGCAACAAGTTGCGGGAAGAAACTTACAAAAGCAAAAAAGGCAATAATGTCTGTAGTTGGCTCTAATTTTCTTCTATAAACATCTATAGAATAACTTAGAGTTTGGAATGTATAAAAACTAATTCCAACAGGTAGCACGATATTCAATCTTGCAACACTAATTGGTTGTCCAAGCAAAGTAAAAGCTTGAGAAAAATTCTCTGCAAAGAAATTAAAGTATTTGAAAAAACCAAGAAAACCTAAATTAACAATTATACTGATTAAAAGTAATAATTTCCTCTGTTTATCATTTTGTGTATGTTTTAATTTCACTCCAACAAAAAAATCCACAAAGGAACTAAAAGCAATGAGTGAAAGAAAACGCCAATCCCACCAACCATAAAAAATATAACTAACAATTAACAATAAAGTGTTTTGTACTTTAATTTTTTTATTCGTTACAAACCAATATAGAATAAAAACTATTGGTAAGAAAAAAGCAAATTCAATTGAATGAAATAACATTTTCTCTCCTAAGATATTTTGAAACAATAACCAAGTATAAAATACAAGAAAGTAGTAAATCAAGTTTCAGATGAGGCAAAATATAAACTCCCTTTTTCATAAGTTCTTGTTCTCATTCCCCTTATCGAATTTCCTCCCCTTTCAGTTGGGAGATTATGAGGGATTTTTCAAGCTGGACTTGACGGTTGACATA
>JAOZMQ010000111.1 GCA_029934195.1 Candidatus Cloacimonadota bacterium
TACCCAACGCTAACGCATTGGGCTACATAAATATCGCTTCTATGAAGCTGAAAAATAAATAATTTCCCAATTAATCTTTCTTCTTGAACTTCTGTTCTTCATGGTTAAAAAGTCCTTTTTCGTTCAGGCACTAACTATGTCGCTGTTAAGAAATAGCATTTACAAATTAGCGTTGAATTATGAATTTCAATAAAAAGAATTTGTAGTTGCAAGGATGAAGATTGAAAGAAAATAGAAAAAGGCTTAGAACTATTTAAAGAAGCGAAAAAAAAAGCCCTCATAAAGTTGAGGGCAATATTTATTATTTAGAAAGAAGCGAAAGGCGAGCCATCGCTTTTCTTAATGATATTTCAGCTCTACGATAATCAATTTTCTCTTTTATTGTTTTCAATCTTTTTTCAGCACGAGATTTAGATTCTTCAGCACGATTCTTGTCAATTTCATCGGCAGATTCGATAATTTCACAGACAATTTTCACATGATTATTCTCAACAGTTACAAAACCATCATGTATGGAATATTCTTTTATATCACTACCATTTATCATGCTTAAAATTCCAGGACGAATAATTGTCATAAATGGGGTATGATCTGGTAAAACACCAAAATCTCCATCTATACCGGGAATTATTAATTGATCAAATTCAGCATTGATTTTCGTAGTAGTTGGCTGAATTATCTCCAAAAGGACCTTATCCATTTTTCATCAATTCCTTTGCTTTTCTTTCAGCAGATTCAATATTTCCAACCATAAGGAAAGCTTGTTCTGGCCATTTATCACAATCTCCGTCTATAATAGCTTTGAAACCTGCAATTGTATCTTTGATAGGTACATATTGCCCCGGTAGGTTTGTAAAGACTTCTGCAACAAAGAAAGGTTGTGAGAAAAATCTTTCAAGTTTACGTGCTCTGTTTACAATAAGTTTATCTTCCTCAGATAATTCATCCATACCAAGAATTGCGATAATATCTTGCAAATCTTTATATTTTTGAATTATTCTTTGAGTCTCTCTTGCGACTGTATAATGAGTATTACCAACAATATGTGGATCTAAAATTCTGCTTGTAGATGATAAAGGATCAACCGCCGGATAAATTCCTAATTCCACGATTCTTCTGTCAAGAATTGTGGAAGCATCAAGATGGGTAAAAGTTGTTGCAGGTGCAGGGTCAGTAATATCATCTGCTGGTACATAAACAGCTTGTACAGAAGTAATTGAGCCATCTTTTGTGGAGGTAATACGTTCTTGCAAAGTACCCATTTCTGAAGATAAAGTTGGCTGATAACCAACAGCTGATGGCATACGACCAAGCAAAGCTGAAACTTCAGATCCAGCTTGAGTAAATCTAAACATATTATCAATAAAAAGAAGTACATCTTTTTTCATTACATCTCTAAAATATTCACTAATTGTAAGACCTGTTAGTGCAACACGTTGTCTCGCTCCGGGTGGTTCATTCATTTGACCAAAAACCAAAGCTGTGTTATCAAGAACACCGGATTCTTTCATTTCAAGCCAAAGGTCATTACCTTCACGAGTACGTTCTCCAACACCGGCAAATACAGAAAATCCACCATGTTCTGTAGCTACATTACGAATCAATTCTTGAATAAGAACAGTTTTTCCAACACCAGCACCACCAAACAATCCGGTCTTTCCACCTTTGAGATATGGTTCAATCAAATCAATCACTTTAATACCTGTTTCCAGAATTTCTTCTTGTGTAGATTGATCTTCAAAAAGAGGTGATAATCTATGAATTGGATATCTTTCTTTTGTTTTTATTTCACCTTTTCCATCAATAGGTTTTCCAACAACATTGATAATTCTGCCGAGAACTGGCTCTCCAACAGGTGCTGTAATTGGTTGTCCTGTATCAATTACCGATATTCCTCTGACAAGTCCATCAGTTGAATCCATTGCAACAGAGCGTACTTTATTTTCACCAAGGTGCATTTGAACTTCTAAGACAAGTTCTTCACCTCCATCTCTTTTTATTATCAAAGCATTGTAGATTGAAGGTAAATTTCCTTCTGGAAATTCAACATCCACAACCGGACCAATGATCTGAATTACTTTACCTTCCGTCATATTGACCTCTTATTAATTTATTAATTTCAGTTTATTGATTAATGGCACTTGCACCAGAGGAAATTTCAATAATTTCCGTAGTTATTGCTGCCTGACGCTTTCTATTATATTGAAGAGTAAGCGAGCTGATAAGGTCAGACGCATTCTCTGTTGCACTTTCCATTGCATTCATTCTTGCTGCTTGTTCAGCTGCTGATGATTCTAACATTATTCTCCAAAGCTCAACATCTACAAATTTTTTACCTAATTCCTCTATCAAAGTATCTTCATCCGGTTCATAAATGAAATCTGTGGAAGAGACAATTTTTGATTCAAAAGGTTTAACCGGTAAAATGGTTTTAAGAACAATATCATGTTGAATGGCAGATTTAAATTCATTATAAAGAACCTCAATTTTTGTATAATTATGGTTCATATATAAATCTAAAAGCAATGTGCCAATTTCTTTAGATTCTGTAAATTTCATTTCATTAAAAATTCCAATATAGGATTTTTTAATATTTTCTGTATCCTTTTTAAGATATTCAAAACCTTTTTTGCCAACGATAATAAATTCTTTTTCTGGATTTTCATGTATAATGTTTTGAGCTTTTCTAATAATACCTGAATTAAAAGCTCCACAAAGACCTTTATCAGCAGTAAAAATAACAACTAATTCTTTTGCACTTGTTCTATTATTATTGAGTAGCAGATGAGTTGAAGCTTTGTTCTTCATTTTTAGTGTTCTCAACATTGTATCAATAAAAGATGCATAAGGTCTTGCTGAAAAAATTCTCTCCTGAGATTTTCTCAGTTTTGAAGCTGCAACCATTTTCATTGCATTTGTAATCTGTCGAGTATTTTTAATACTTTCAATACGACTTTTAAGATCTCTTAAGCTTGCCATTTATTTATCCTGATTTTTCTGGTTTCAATACAAAATTTACTGGAATTTTTTAATTACTTTTTCGCAGACTTCATGCATTTCTTTTACAATATCATCTGAGTATTTTCCAGCACTTACTTTTGTAAAAAGATCTTTATAAGATGATTCGACAGTAATTGATAATTCAGTTTCCACATCTTTAATTATGGATATTGGGATTTTATCAAGATACCCTTGATTTGCAAGGAAGATAATAAAAATTTGTTTCCCTACGACAAGAGGTACATTAACACCTTGTTTAAGAATCTCAATAAGCCTTTCACCACGATTTAATTGTGCTTGTGATGCTTTATCAAGATCCGAACCAAATTTTGCAAAAGCTTCTAATTCTCTATATTGAGCAAGATCAAGTCGCAATTGTCCAACAACTTTTTTCATTGATTTAATTTGTGCATTACCACCAACACGAGAAACTGAAAGACCAGTATTAATCGCCGGTCTAACACCGGAATTAAATAATCTTGAACTCAAATATATTTGTCCGTCTGTAATGGAAATTACATTTGTTGGAATATAAGCTGAAATATCTTCTGCTTGAGTTTCAATAATAGGAAGAGCTGTAAGTGAACCTCCACCAAGATTATCATTCAATTTAGAAGCTCTCTCTAAAAGACGAGAATGTAAATAAAAAACATCTCCCGGATATGCTTCACGCCCCGGAGGTCTTCTAAGAAGAAGAGATATTTCACGATACGCAACAGCATGTTTAGATAAATCATCATAAACGATTAATGCATGTTTTCCATTATCTCGGAAATATTCTCCCATTGTTACACCTGAATATGGTGATATATATTGTAAAGATGCAGGATCAGAAGCTGTACAAGCAACAACAATTGTATAGCTCATAGCACCAAAAGATTCTAAGGTTTTCACTATTTTTGCAACAGAAGATTTTTTCTGTCCAATGGCAACATAAATACAATAAACATCAGTATCTTTTTGATTAATAATAGTATCAATTGCGATTGCTGTTTTTCCTGTTTGGCGATCACCAATAATTAATTCTCTTTGTCCTCTTCCGATAGGAATCATAGAATCGATAGGTTTTATTCCTGTTTGTAAAGGTTCTTCAACAGGTTTTCTTTGAATAACACCAAGAGCTTTACGTTCTATCGGCATTCTTTTTTTAGCTTTTATTTCACCTTTCCCATCAATAGCTTGACCAAGAGCGTTTACTACTCGTCCAAGAAGTTCTTCACCGACTGGAACATCGAGAATCCTTTTTGTTCTGCGGGCAATATCTCCTTCTTTTACATGACGTGTATCACCAAAAAGGATACAACCAATATTATCTTCTTCCAGATTTTGTGCCATTCCATAGACATCACCTGGGAAAATAATCATCTCTCCAGCCATAACATTTTCCATACCGAAAACTCTGGCAATACCATCACCAACTTCAATAACACGACCTGTTTCGGCAATATCAATATCAAATTTAAAGCTATTAATTTTATCTTTAATTATGGCACTTATTTCATCTGGATGTATCTTCATAAATTCCTCAAATATTCTTTATATTCATTTTGAAACTTCTATTAAGAAGTTGAATTATTTGTTCTTGACATTAACAAATTTAAGTAAATTATTTTTTATAGACCCATCAATAAGAATTGTATCTGTTTCGGCGACAAACCCGCCAATAATTGATTGATCTTTCTTTAAATTTAGGATGATTTCTTTGTTGAGAAAATCAGATAATAATTTAGATATTTTTCCCATTGTCTCATCTGAATGATTTCTCGCTATTGTAAGATTTACTACAACTTGGTTCCGATCTTCCATAATCAAAAGTTCAATTTCAGTAAGAATATCTCCAATAATTTCAAATCGATGTTTCTTAACTATCAATTCAAGAAAATTCTTCCAAATATCTACATTTAGTTTTACTGAAACCGTCTTGATAATCTCCAATCTTTTAGTAATTGGGAATAGAGCTGATGATATTGCCCTCATATTGTCTGGATTTAAAACAATCACTTCCCGCAATGTTTTAATATCTAAAAGAATATCATCAAATCTTTCTACTTTTGCCAGAGCGATAAAAGCTAATGCATATCGATTAGCAATTAGCTTATTTTTCACTTTTCCCTCTTTGTGATAGTAGTTTACTAATCATTAAATCATCTTCTTTTTCGTCCATTTTCCCTTCAACTAATTTTGATGTAAGCGATGAAATCATGCTTGAAATTTCTTTTTCTAACCCTTTTACAACTTTTGCACGTTCATGCTCAAGTTCAACTTGGGTTTCGAGAATAATCTTTTTCTCTTTTTCTTTGGCATCAGAAATGATACTATCTGCTTTTATTTCTGCATCTTTTTGAGCAATTTCTCTAATTTCTCTACCTTCAATAGAGGCTTTTTTCAATTCTTTTTCTTTTTCTTGTACAAGCAGTTCTGCATCATCTTTGAATTTCTTTGCTTCATCAATATCTTGACTAATTTTCTTCTTACGTTCCTCTAAAAATTTCTTAAGAGGTGCATACATTACACTCTTTAAGATTATCAGAAGTAAAAGAAAATTTAGTATTACTATAAATACAGAAAAGTCTATGCTAATCATAAAAACTCCTAAAATCTATGTAGCAAAGATTAAAAGGAGAGAGATAACCAACGAATAAATACCTGTTGATTCTGACACAGCCTGACCAATCAACATTGTTCTTGTCAATAATCCTGCATTTTCTGGAGAACGTGCAATACCTTCGCAGGCTTTTCCGGCTACAAAGCCTTCACCAACTCCAGGTCCTAATGCTCCGAGTCCCATACAAATACCTGCACCAAGAAGTGCAGAAGCTCTTGCTATCTGTTCCATTTTTTCCTCCGGTTTTTTATTAATATTATTTTAAATTGCAAAAATTAATAACAATGCTATTACTAATGAATAAATAGCGGTAGATTCTGAAACGGCTGCTCCAAGAAACATTGTTCTTGTTAATAAACCGCGTTGACGTGGATTTCTACCAATCATATCATTTGTTCTTCCAGCAACATAACCGATAGCTATGCCAGGACCAAATGTACCTAAACCAATAACTATACCTGAACCAAGAAAAGCCATTGAAATAGCGATTATTGTACCTGCGGTAACATTGGAAGGTTGATTGGGAGTTGAATAAAGTAGTAATAAAGAAATTACTAACGCAAATATAGCATCTGTTTGAGCTAATGCCTGACCAATCAGCATATTGTTCATAATTGCGTTGCTGTGTTTGGGCATTCTTCCAATTGATTTCAACGACTGACCACCGGTATAACCAGAGCCAAATCCAGGTCCAATACTTCCGAAGCCAATTGCTATTCCGGCTGCTAACAAAGAAGCAACTTTATACCACCCACCTTCAGCAGTAAAAAAACCACCAAAAATTAAGAGTAAAGAAACCACTAAGGCAAATATTGCTCCGGTTTCTGTTACAGCTTGACTAACTAACATATTCCGTACGAGATTATCACTTGCTTTGGGCTGACGCATAAGTGCATAAGTTGCATGTCCGGCTGTGTAACCTTCACCAACTCCAGCACTAATAGAAGCCATTCCAACGCTTAAACCTGCTCCAATATAAGCAGCTATTCTAATAAAGTCAGCACTAAATTCCATAATTTATCCTTTTATTTTATGCTTAGTTGTTTGAAAAATTTATTCTGCAATTTCTACTGAAATATAAGTTAAAGAAAGCATTGTAAAAACAAATGCCTGAATTGAGCCTACAAAAATTCCGAAAAATCCATTTAAACCAATCGGAATAAAAACATATTTAACCAAAGATGATACTACCAAAATAATAATTGCACCACCAAGTACATTTCCAAATAATCTAAAAGAAATTGACACTATCTTTGAAACTTCACCTATAAGGTCTAATGCAAAAAGTGGATTTTTCCAAGGTAAAAAATAATTCTGAATATGATGTCCAAAACCTTTTGCCCTGATTGCTGTTGCATGAACCACAAAAACAGCCATTAATCCAAGTCCGAGAGGAACATTCAAATTTCTCGTAGGTTCCATAAATCCCGGAATAGGAATCATGCCGATCATATTACTTGTCCATACAAAGATAAAGATTGTAAGAATATAAGGAGTAAAATAAGCTCTATCTTTTCCAAGAGTTTCTGTAACAAGCTCTTCAAAGAATGAATAGATTCCTTCAAAAACAATCTGTAATTTCCCCGGACGAGCCATCAATACTTTTCTTACACTAAAAGCTACAAAGAAAAGTAAAAGATCAACAATTAATAACATTCTTAATAAATTAAAAGTACCGATTGCACTTTTTTCTCCAAAAAATTGTTTCATCCCATTATATAATTTATAGCTTCCGTGAATTTCAGGTGTATGATGTTGATGAGTTAAAATATTCTTATCAAGAACTGCTTCTAATGAAATTCTATTTAACCGCATTTTTTCCATTTCTGTAAGCTTATCTTTCGATATTGAGCTAAGATATGTTAATTCGTCCGAAGGAGAAATTTGAGCTGATATTGTATTGTTGAAAAGATATTGTTCTTTAAAAATTATTTCAAGATCTACAAGTAATTTATGAAACCCTGTTTTATCTTCATTATTTGAAAGAAGGAATTTTTTACTTTTATCGCTTAAATTTGTAAAAATTATTTTTGATACCGGATTTGAGTGGTTTTTTAAAAAAGAATAAAATGCTTTTTTATTTACCAATTCATATTCTTTAATAATTGCAGATATTTTTACAAACTCATCAATTTGGAAATCTTCTGTAATTTTATCTTGAAGAGTCGAGTGTGATTTATCAACTGAAATACTAAATCCATCTTTGAATTTAATGTTGAGATCTTTTCCTAATCCAAATACTGATAATAAGACTTCGATGATGAGAAAAATTGAACAAATTAATAAAAGTGAATTCTTTTTTGTCATTATTGACCTCTGATTTTTTTATAGAAATTACTATTAACAACAAACTCGAAAATCAAATTTAAATATATTGAAATTTGAGCTGCAAGTAATCCCATTCCAAACGAAATAGGATCTGGTTTAATAATTATCATAACCAAAACTGAATAAACAAGTAGTACTAAATAACGGATAAAAAAACTTTTTGTAGTTTTAACTTTTGAGCTATTCTCATCAAGCACCAAATTTTTGGATGCATAAGTTGCCATCCAAAAAAAATTAATACCACTGATTAGGGAACCTAATATCCAACCTAAACCTTTTTTCCAATCTAGAAATAGCAAAAAAAACATAGGTATGTTTGTCAAGCATATTATTATAAGAATCCTTTTTACCAGTTTTATTGTCTCTTCCATTGTTTTTTTCTCCTTTAACTTTATATCCTATTTTACCTCTTAGTTTGCATTTATCGTACCGAGAAATTCACCTCTATTTGTGAATTTATTCATTTTATTTTTTTGTCTGTAAAAAAGGCACATATCCCTTTTTCATCATAAAAACGCAATATTTGGTACACCATTTAACAACTTTTCTAAATCGCCATTCTTATTTGCAAAAGCTATTACAATCTCATCAGCTATATTCGTTACAATCTTATTTCTTTTATAACAAGATTCTCTTGAATTTTGAACAACTTTTTCATCAAAAGGCGAAATAATTAAAAGCCTGTTTTCAACTATTGCTTTTCGTTGAATAACTGGAAATCGCTTCTTCATCTTTCTTGCCAAAATTAGAATAATCGGTTGAGTTCCTTTCAGCAAAAAATCAAATACATCCTTTTCTATTTTTGAATGAAAACCGGATATAACGCAAATTCCTTTATTTTTCTGCTCAATTGCCCAATCATAAGATTTTAAAATTAAATGTGACGGACATTTCTGCGAACAAAAAAAAGT
>JAOZMQ010000112.1:0-4313 GCA_029934195.1 Candidatus Cloacimonadota bacterium
AAAAAAAATGCCGGAGTTCCTCGTGAAAACAGGAACTTCGGCATTTTTTGGTGCAGCAGAATTTTTATTCTCGCTTCACATTCATTTCCATTCATTGCGAAGCAAGTCTAAAAAAATGTAGGAGTTCCTCATGAAAACAGGGACTTCGCCATTTTTGGGGACAGCAGAATTTTTATTCTCGCTTCACATTCATTTCATTCATTGCGAAGCAAGTCTAAAAATGCCGGAGTTCTTCATGTAAAAAGAAATAATTTTTTTTTCGCAAAGGAAAACGAGTACGTTTTTAAAAAAGGATATAACGAAGTTTCGTAACTACCGATTATTTATAGGATTAACAAAAAAGCAACTACCCAAAAGGCAGTTGCTTAATATAATGTTGCTTTTTATTACACTATTTCAAAAGCAACATCTTATGAGTACTAATTTTATTATCTAAATAGATTTTGTAGAAATAAACACCTGAACTTGTGACATTTCCATTCATATCAATTCCATTCCAAACTATTTCTTTAATACCTCTATCAATTTTTCCGGAAAAAAGATTTGTAACCAATTTACCTTTAATATTATAAATCATAACTTTCAAAGAGGTATTATCGTCTTTTGCAGAAAGCTTAATAATTGTTGTTGGATTAAATGGGTTTGGATAATTTCCAAATACTTTATTGGCAAAAGAAACATCATTATTTGAATTATTGATTGGATTGAAAACAACTTGTTGTTCTTGAGTATTTAGAATCAAATCAATCGTTATTTCAGATGAATTTTTATCAATTAATTTAAAAGGAATTCTTAGAATTTCTACAGCTTTATCACCACGAATAGGTTCAGAGGAAGCAACAGCAAATTTGAATATTCCATCATTAATATTATTTGCTGAAATCACATTCTCAACTAAAATTTCCGGTTCACCGAAAGTATATCCAGAAAAATTTGAGATTTCTAAATTAATCGCAGAAATATTTGACGCTGAAATATTAATAAATCCATCTTTACTTGTAATTGAAAAATCTTCAACAATTTGCTCATCATTTCTTGTTCCTTGTACTGGAAAAGAAGTTATTAACCCGAGTGTATATTGCAATATCAATGAAGAATCAAAAGCTTGAAGAGAACCGTTTCCATCAACATCAGCAGTTAACAATCTCCAATTTTCCCAAGGAATTGGATCTATAGTTGGAATTGGGTCTAATCCAATTGAATACTGAAGTGTTATGGCAGCATCAAAAGCTTGAACTGTTCCGTTTCCATCGACATCTCCATACGATAAAGCGTTTTCGGTTACTTCAAGATTTACAGGAATAATTACAGACATATTGTTTGGGTCATTTGTATTGAGAACCAAATTACAAAGATATTCTCCTAATTCCAATTCAGCTGTATCAACTACAAGATTTACAGTTGTTGTTGTACCTGATGGAATTATTCCAGTAGAAGGAGTTATAGAAAGCCATTGGGTGTATGCTTTAAAACTAATAGCTAACTCATCGTGAATGTATGAAGAATTACTAATAACTTCTAATCCATCATTTCCACTTGCGTTTTGGATTCCAATTGTGGCTGAATCATTTTCCCCATTTATGTCTCGATATTGAAAAAGGATTTCTCCATTTGCATAGATTATTATCTCAAAATCATAATTACTGCTTGAAGATCCCCAATGCTCTACACTGTCAAACCAAACAACAAGACTATCTGAAGTACTATAGTACGAAACCTGTCCTCCTCCCCCACTTGAAGCCGGATTCAAATCGTCCCAAAATGGCATCAAAGCCGGTGCAGGTGCAGAAGAAGAAGGAATTGATACATTTGTCCACGCTGTATAATCATCACCAAAACCAACCCATCCGTTTGGATTTATTCTAAATTGAGTATAATCAATTCCATAATAATTGAAAGTAAAATCAAGATTTATTAGTCCTGTTCCTTGATCATTATTTGGAAATGATACAGTAGTATTAATACCTGAAATATCTCTCCACTCATAAGTTGGTCCAGCTACATCGTCACTATCTATCCAAGAATATCCAAAGTTATCCGGTCCACCGTTTGTTCTTTCAGAGTTATAAGATAATCCGATTGAATAAAATAAATTTTGCTCTCCATTATTTTGGATTGTAAATTCATTACTGCCAATATCTCCGGGTTCTAAGATAAAATCAAATGCTTCAGCACTAATTACAGCTTGCGGTGGAAGCATTTGAATTCCTTGTCGTGTGGTGATAAAAATAGCGGTTTCATCTTCAAGTTCCATTGCAGCTGTTGGATAAGTATTATTGTAAGTATATTCCAATCCAATTAACCCTGTATGATCTTCAATTCCTATAGTACAATATTCATAATGTGCATTTGAAGAACCGGTATCATCATTATTGAAATCTTTGTATTGAATCAGAATTTCTCCATCTCCGGAATCTGTTGGATAATAAATAGGATCATAAAATATTACTTCAAATGTTTCATGAGAACTGCTACTTGAAGCAAGTCTAACGCTTGACCATTCAATAATATAAATATGTTCACTTGAATCGTAATAAGTAAGAACGTCACCATTTCCTAAATAAAAGTCGTCCCAAAATGGAGCAATCATTGGAGAAGGTCCATAAGGTCCAGGTAATCTATAATTTCTAAATCCAACTTGCTCTGTAGCACCGAGACCAATCCAACCATTGGAGCAAATTGAAATCTCATCATAAGAAATTCCATAACAAGTAAAGGCAAAAGGTAAATCAAGAACTTCCACATCATCTTGATTGTTACCATAATCAGACAAGCCTACAGATGTACCATTTCCACCGAATGAAGGATCAATTTCAATCCAATTATAAAATGGAACAGTACTATAACCGGAATCATTGCTATCGTAGATATAGTATCCATAACTATCTGGTCCCAATGGATCTGTAACTTGCGGATCTCCGATTGTCATTGGAATTGATACAATTTGATTTTGAGTAGAATTATAATCACAATTGAGGAAAAATGTAACCTGAGTTCCCGGGATAATTTGTAAATTTGCCGTTACAACAAAGGCTGAAGTATTTTCAGAATTAGCACCCGGATTGATATTTGGGAAAACAGATGAAGCTTGTTCAATAGTGATTCTCTCATCAGAACAGCTTAATTCAGTATTTATATTATTTGCTGTAACAGAACCATTATTAAGAAAATCAAAAAATAGTTCAGCAGTTTCAGCAGGATCAATGATTCCATTTCCACCTTCAATAATTGTAATTCCGTTCAATGCAAAATCTACACCTTCGATAGGAAGAGAAAATTGTTTATTAAAAGTAGAAATATTTGTAGAAATAGAAAGATTGAAGATTATTTCCTCATTACCCGGACAAGAATTACTAATTTCAATATCAAAATCATCTGTACTATTGATTGTTGTTCCAGAATTAATATTTCCATAATTTTCTTCTGAATCTGTAATTGTTACAAATTCACTCAAGCTTGTGAGTGTTGCATTGACATTGTTCAAAGTTGTTCCGCCGTTATTATTTAAAGCTATATTAAGTTCAATTGTTTCACCCGGATTCATAATGGAGTCACCATTACCGATAGATGTTCCGTTATTGTCATCATCAATTAAAAAGTCATCGATATTAATTGAAGTAGCAGAAATGGAATATTCAATCTGTCCGAGATGTGCAATAAACCCCGGTTTAGTTGCGGTAAGAGTTGCCGTTCCGAGTGTAGAAGCATTTGCATCAAGGAAAACAATTCCGTTTTCATTTGTATAACCTGTAGCAAAAATATCGTCATCTCCTTTTAAAAGAGTAACCCAAGTATCCGAAAGCGGTTGCATATTTGAATCAGAAACTAAGACTTCAATTTGGTCGGTTTCAGGAGCGATATTTTCTTGATAACTTACAATCATTTCTTGCTGTTCGCCTTTAAAAACTTGAAGTGAAGGATCTCCCATTAAAGAAATAATGTGGCTAAAAGTTTCAACTTTAGATGGTTGACTGTGTTGATAACACTCATAAAGGAAAGTTTTACCTCTTTGTAATCCTTCTCCGATAGTTCTGAGATCTTCTGTAAATAATCCTTGAAAGATTCCGAGATCAACAACATTATTATATGCTGTATGAGTTCCGGTTGTAGAAGCTCCGATAGCACAAACACCACCTTTGGGAGAAGTTGGCGTTCCTGCTCGAAGAAGCTCTTCTGTTCTTGAAGTTCCGCTAAAACTACCGGTATCACAAGTTATAATGACGCAAACAGGTAATTTTTTAGTATTGGAAAGACTATTAATATGAGAATTCGTCCAACCGGAAACCCCATAATAACCTCTATAATTAAAGAAA
>JAOZMQ010000112.1:4323-8724 GCA_029934195.1 Candidatus Cloacimonadota bacterium
TCTTTACCACTATTTAGAGCATTATTAATGCTACTAACAAATGGCGAATTGTAAACTTCCGTAAAATTAAATTCCGGATTATAAGAAGTCATTATTTCTTTAATGTATTTATTGACACTAATGCAAGAAATTCCTGAAGGATTGACATCTCCAACAAGAAGAGGTTTAGAATACCAATCTGTATTTGTTAAATATGGCTCTTTTTCATACAGGAAAATTTTGGAAATGATTGTCTGAAAGTCTGTAATATTTGTAAAAGATAATCTTCCGATAAAAATGTCTTCGACTTGGTCATTTCCGGATAATAAGGCGTATGGATGATCACCTTCTCCATTGTATCTATCAAAATTCAAATACCAAGTAGGAATTTCATAAGTACCGGAGCAATCTCCAACAAGAACTACAAAATCAATGGAATTTTCCCAATTATCATACGCATTTTGGATATAAGATTTTATTGCATTTTTAGATGTACCGGTTTCACTTGTACTGGCAACATGAACTTCATAACCCATTTGATGTTTCCAATTTTTTAGAATATTTAGATTTGATAAAGTTGAATTATTGTTTTTGTAAATAAAAAGAATACTTGGTTGAGAATAAGAATTTCTTGCAGTTAAAAAATCAAAGTTAATGAGCGAACTTTTTTTTACATCTTCAAATGCTCTTGAGACTTTCCGTGAATTATTTTCTAATTCGTTAATTCCACGTATTTCCGGATTTGTTTCGATTGTTATAATTGCAGATTTTATAATGTGAAGTTCATTTAGAGCATCATTATATTGAAATGGAGAAAATCCGACAGAAGTCATACGAACATCTCTCATTATCGCTGGTTCTCCAGTCTTTAAAGCTATTTCAGGGAATAAAATATCTCTGCCATAAATATCAGAATTTTTTACTAAATCATCATTTGGTTCATATCTAAATGGAGTAAGGTTTTCAAGATGTATAATCTTTTCATCCAAAATTTCAATTCTTGATGAGATAATACCTTTATTTGAGATAGCAATTAAGCTTGTAAAAACCGGTATTTCAGGATTGCTTACTTCATTTAAATAAATTTCATTATGAGTTAGAATTTTTGAGAATGTTTCGCCATTTTCTTCAATGTAGACTATTTCATATTCAGGGATATGAAACTCCAGTTCAACAATTCGATCATTAGAATTATTACAGACAAAACCATTACTGGAAATTGCAAATAAACTTAGAGTGAAAATGGTTAAAGTGAATAGGATAATTACTTTTTTTTGCATAATATTTTCCTTTTAATTTTTTTTGGAAGTTGATTTTTTTCAGTTTGTATAACGATGTTATTTTTAATTGATAATTCAAAATTGTAAATAATGAATTTATTATAAAAAAGGAGAGAAGTAAAAACTTCTCTCCAAATATTATTTTTTACTTCAAAAGAAGCATTTTATGATTAGAAGATTTATCTCCAATTTTTACATTATAGAAATAAACACCTGAACCAACATTGTTTCCTTGAGAATCTTTACCATTCCAATTTGTACAATGTTTTCCAGTATTGAATTTTTGATTACAAACAGTTTTAACAAATTTACCTTTTACATTGTAAACATTGATTACAACATCAGTATTTGCATTTTTTACAGAGAACATAAACGAAGTTGTAGGATTAAAAGGATTAGGATAATTACCGCTAAATTCATCAATAAAGTTTACAATACTTCCATTTGAAAGAATATTATAATTTATAGTTTCTGATGAAATTTCTGTATTTATAACAAGCTTGATAGAAGCATCAGAATCTTTTTTTGTAGTAAATGGAATTCTTAAAAATTCACCTGAAATAATATCAGCACTTGCCACAGCTACTTTGTTCTCATTTGATTCCATTAATAAAGATGAATTTGATTTACCAAGTGTAATACCTTCAAGAACTTCAATCTCAAATCCATAAAGATCACCTGCAGCAGTAAATACAAGCTCATTATTTTCAACAGAAATTTCTACATCTGCTAAAGGAGAAACATATTTTGTTCTTTCTTCAACAGGGAATATTGTGATTAATCCAACAGCATATTGAAGAATAAGTGAAGCGTCAAAAGCTTGAATGCTTCCGTTACCATCAACATCAGCAACAATTAACTGTACCGGAGTTGGTGTGATAAGACCAACAGCAATTTGTAGAGCCATTGAAGCATCAAATGCTTGGATTATGCCGTTACCATCAACATCACCATACATAACGTCATCACCAACTACTACTATTCCACTTTCTACAGGAATCATTGTTGTATTGAATAAGAAATCAGAGCCATCAAGAGAAGTTTCGCCATTTGCATTAGCAACAAATGATAAATCTAAAATACTTCCTGAACCAATAATAGCATTTATTGACATATAACCAATTTGAAGAACACCAGCTGTAGCGGTATTTATGGAAACCATTCCACCTTCTGCAATAGTACCATCAAGCGAATAATTAGAATATGAAATAATATCTGCATCATAATTAAGAACAAATTGGTAAGCAATTATTCCATCATCTTCAACAAGTTCAGTTGTGTTAATATTGATTTCAAATTCTTCATTTAATTGAACATTTGCACTGGAAATTGTAACACTGGCAAATGGAGGATCAAGAACAACTAATTGTGCAGGAATAGTTAATGTTGGAGTTACAGGATCATTTGTTGTTATGATAATATTTGTATTGTAAGTTCCCGGCTCCAAATCTGTAGCTGAGAATTCAAATTCAATATCAATTGTATTTCCAACCATAACAGTACCAGATGTAGTTTCTGTTGATAACCAATCGGTTCTTAGATCCTTTGCTGATGTTTTTCGAGCTCTATTTATATTCTCGGTTTCTTCAATAGCAATTTCAAAAGTTAATGGAGCATTTCCAATATTGCCAATTTCAAGAGTCTGAGTTTCAATTGTGTTTTGTGGAATTTCAGAGTTTAAGGAAGTTGGTTCAATAACAACCTGTGGAATTGCTACAACTGAAATTGAAGGGAAGATAATATAATCAATCCAAGCACAATCAGAACCGGAACTTACAGAACCATCTTTTTCATAAGACCATCTGAAAGTATGAGTTCCCGCACTTACAGGATAAGAAAATTCTGACCAAATTACATCACCGCACCATTCTCCTATTACATTATTATCAACATAGAATCTCAAATAATCGTAATTGTTTTCAGAAGAAACTCGTCTAAAGAAACTAATCTCACCGGCAACAAGAACATCTACTTCAAAGATTAATTCTGATTCCTGATTGTGAGAAATTGTTCCGGATTTTGCAGAATAATCACCTTCATAAGAATCATCTGAAATTGTCCAATCAGCATTTCCACCAAATTCCCATTCATAATTTGAGAAATCACCTGTCTCAAAATCTTCAAGACATAAACCTACAGTAAGAGCTAATTCTTCAATAGTTGAATAATTATTATCTGCTACAATATCTAATGAAAAATTGACAACTTCCCCGATTGGAGTATCTCCGGCAGCAGAAAGGTTGAAAGAAACAGTTTGAGTATCTCCGGCTTCGATGAAATCTACCAAATCAAAATCATTATTAATTGTAATATATTCACTTAATGTGTTTAAAGTTGTTTCAATATTTGTGGCAGCTGCTCCACCATTGTTTAATAAAGTCAAAATAACATCAGCTGTTTCACCCGGATCAAGACGACCATTAGAGCCATCATCAACAAGTATTCCATCAATGATTATTTCAGCATTGAAAGCTGTAAGATTGATCATAGAAGTCCATTCGGCTTCATCGGCAACAATAATTGCGTCTAAAGTAAAATCATAATTATCTGGAACATTGTCTGAAACTTCAAAAGAAAATCCTTGTTGGACAGAATTAGTTGTACCAGCTGCAATTAAACCATAATTTTCTGTTGCATCTAATAATGTAATATAAGGATCGTTGATAGATAATTCCATTGAAACATTATTCGCATTTTCAATACCAACATTTTCTAAAGTAACAGTAAGTTGAATTGTTTCACCAAATTCAATTACGCCGTTATCAGGGTCGGAGATTTCAACATTGCTGATAACACAATATGCACCTGCATTTGGGATTACTTCGATTTCAGTAATAATAGGTTCACAATTTTGTTTTGTAATCACAAGTTTAGCATTACCCGGATTTATGAAAGGAAGAATTTCCATTGTAATTGTTCCTGATTCTCCAACTAATCCACTTCCATGTAATACGCCATTTTTGCTCAAACCGATATAAGAATATGGTTCTGCGGTAATTGTAATAGAATCAAGACCTAAGAATATAGTTTGTGGATATTGAGCAATATTTACTTCAGGAACTCCAATATATGTTGTAAGTGAAGGATCTCCCATTAAAGAATAGATTTCCCAATAGTAATTAATGTAGCCACTACCACCTTC
>JAOZMQ010000113.1 GCA_029934195.1 Candidatus Cloacimonadota bacterium
ATGTCGCTTCTATGAAGCTGAAAAATAAATAATTTCTCAATTAATCTTTCTTCATAAACTTCTGTTCTTCATGGTTACAAAATTCCGTATTTTTCCCGCAAGATTTTAACATTGTCCAATAATTTCAAGAAATAATTTGCCTTTGTGTTCTTCCCTTTGCAATTTTGCGAAGCAAATATTTTTTAATCAAATCATACTTGAGCGTGTGTGTTTTATTAGCCATAATTGTGAAAATAACATTCCTGATATCATTAAAACACAGCCAATAATTCCTCTAATATTTAAGACTTCATGCAAAATTATCAATCCACTTAAAACTGCAAAAACTGATTCTAAACTTAAAATAATTACCGAATGCACAGGATGTGCATTTTTTTGAGCTAAGACCTGTAGAGTAAAAGCAACTCCAACTGACATAACTCCTGAATATATAATTGGTTTAGAAGCGAGTATGATTTTATCAATTTGAAGCGTTTCAGTTACTAATGCAAATATCAAACTAAAAACTGCACAAAACATAAATTGTAAACAAGCTAAAATCAAGCCATCGTGAAATTCAATAAAATGATTTACCAATAAGACATGAACAGCCCAAAAGAATGCTCCGATTAAAACTAACAAATCACCTTGTGAAATCGCAAATGAGTTTGTGGCACTTAGAAAGAACATTCCTATAACTGCAAAAACTGCTCCTATCCATATTCCAATACCGGTTTTATGTTTAAAAAATATTCCCAAAATAGGAACAATAATTACATATAAACCGGTAATAAATCCAGCTTTACCTGCACTTGTATTTACTATTCCTATTTGTTGTAAACTTGCAGCTAAAAATAAAGCCAATCCCATAAAAAAAGAAGCTTTAAAAGTATTAATCTTTCTTCCATTAGCTATTTTAGTTCTCTTTGATTTTGTAATAAAAATAATTGGTAATAAAGATAAGCTTCCAATCGCAAATCTTAAAGTATTAAAAGTAAATGGTTTGATATATTCCATACCTATTCTTTGAGCAACAAATGATGATCCCCAAATTACAGCCGCAAATAGAAGCATAATATTTGATTTTAGAGTTGTTGTTTTTGTAATCATTTTAGATTATTTGATAAAAATTAGCGACAGCAAAAAAAACGCTAATTTCTTTTTTTGCTGTCGCTTTGTATTTGTGTAACTTTATAAATTTCAAATTATTAAGCGATCTTTCTTTGAAAATAATTATTTTATAAGAAGCATTTTTTTGATAAATGTTTTATTTTCAATACAGATTTTATAATAATAAATTCCGGTAGCTACATCATCAAATGATTCATTTTTTCCATTCCATAGAATATTTTTTATACCGAGATTCATTTTCCCTGAGAACAAATTTTTTACAAGTTTTCCTTGTACATTATATATCTTTAAATCAACATTGGAATTATTTTTTTCAATGAAAAATTTGATTGTAGTGTTAGGATTAAATGGGTTTGGATAATTAGTAATTTTATTCAAATTTTGCTCAATTTCTTGATCATTATTTGGGTTTTCAGCTGTATAGATAATTTTTATATCATCAATTTTTATTGCATACATATCCGAAACATCCGTATGATTCCAAGCTAAGTAAAATGGCTGTTGATAATAATCTGAAAGATCAACTATTACTTGATGCCATTCAGGAACATCTATCGTTTCACTAAAAAGAATTTCTGTAAAATTTTCAACTTGATTATCAAATGTAGATAGTTTTAAATAATAATGCTCCTCAATAAAATCTTCATCTTGAGCTTTTACCCAAAATGATAATTCTGCAGGAGCTTGTAAATTAATTTGTGAAGTTATAAGATAATTGTCGGGGAAAAGTGGTACAAGTAATTCATTATCAAATGATTGTGACCACATACAGCCAGAACCTTCATAAGGGTCAATACCTTCAGAATTTTTTTTCCAATTGAAGCCATCACCATCATTATCAATGCGAGTCCAATTATTTGGCAATGGCAACCCGGATTCAAAATCTTCACAAAAAGTAACATCTCCAATACCAAATGGAATAGCAGTTTGTGAGTTTGACGATTGAGATTCAATATTTCCATAAATTGCCCGAATATAATAATTATATGAGATTCCATTGATCACGTTTTGATCTACGAATTCTAATGAATGAACTATATTTTGGAATGGAATATTGTCACGATAAATTCTATATCCATCTAAATGTCTATAATCTTCTGGCTCTGGAAGATGGATTTTTTTAGCATCATTTTTACTTTTTTTATACTTATTTGTAGAAGTGATTTTTAGAATTCCTCTGTCATTTGTAGAGATCCATAAATCAACAAGAAAATCACCAGTATTTTCAGCAGATTCTGGAGTAAAAGAAGAAAGATTATAAATTAAAGAAGATTGAGTTTCAGTATCAGCATCCATAGACAAACAAGGATAGTAATTTTCTTCGGCTCCGCCTACATTAGTAACCGGATTGATAAAGATTCCAGTTGTAGCAAAACCTGAGGTGTAATTCAAATTGATTTCAGGAGTCCAACCTGTTGCAACAGAGTCCATTAAACCATTATAATTATTTGTAATATAATTCGCATAAGTATCAATAACAAAAACATTATAGTAACATATATTGCTATTTGGTAAATTATCTTTATTTGTTTTATGGAATCTCATTTTTAATAGTTTTGGATTATCATAATCAGATAAATCGAAATTAACACCATAACCATAATCTGCAAGATAAACAGATTCATTTTGAACAGCAATACTATCATGATATCCAATTTCTGAAATTATTTCTGGGATTGGTTCTTCCCAATGCAAATTTACGTATCCGTTATAAGGATTTGCAATAAGATTTCTTGGCGAGTTTTGAGCAAATAGCTGAACTACAATAAGAGTTAAAACTATTATTAGCATCATAAATTTTTTCATAATTTACCTCCATTTTTTAATCAAAAATTATCAATGTTTTATTTTATTTCTCGAATTTTCTCTGCATGATATGAACTACGCACCAAAGGACCTGATTCTATTAATCGAAATCCCATTTCTAATCCCTTTAACCTATAAAAATCAAATGTATCAGGATGAATATATTCTTTAACAGGAAGATGATTTATTGAAGGTGATAGGTATTGACCAATTGTCAAAACATCACAATCAACTTCTCTCAAATCCTGCATTACTTGTAAAATTTCTTCTTTTGTTTCTCCGAGTCCAACCATTAATCCACTTTTAGTTAATAAATGTGGATTGAACTCTTTTGCTTTTTTAATGATATTAAGAGATCGTTGATAATTTGCCATTGGTCTGACTGTATTATATAATCGAGGAATTGTTTCGACATTATGGTTTAAAACTTCTGGATTAGCATCAGTTATTAATTTCAGAGCTTCTAAATTTCCTTGTAAATCAGAGATTAATAATTCTATAGAAGTATTAATCTCTGATTGTTTTCTAATTTCTTTTACGACTTTGACGAATTGTAAAGCTCCACCATCTTCAAGATCGTCTCTTGTGACAGTTGTTACGACTATATGTTTAAGTTTTAGTTCATTAGAAAGTGAAGCAATTAAATTTGCCTCATTAGGATTTGGTGGTAAAATGGTATCTTGATTCTTATCAATTGCACAGAATCTACAATTACGGGTACAAATTGAACCAAGTATCATAAATGTGGCTGTTCCTCTATCAAAACATTCACCACGATTTGGACATTGTGCACTTTGACACACAGTATTAAGATTATATTGTTTTAATAATTTATTTAGAACATTTGTGTTTTTTGAACCAAGTTTGTCTGCTTTTAGCCATTTTGGTTTTCGTAATTGTATCATTTCTTTTCCTCAAATATTTTTAAATTTTCTGTTTTTCTATCCAACAACACCGGCTTTGATTAAATCGTGCATATGTAAAAGACCAATTGGTTTATGGAATTTATCAACTACCGGAAGCATGGTGATTTTATTGTCTTCCATAAAAGTTAATGCTTCAACAGCAAGAATATCTGGTTGTATTGTTTTGGGATTTATGTGCATACATTCTTCAGCTGACATTGTTAAAATTTTATTTCCGTGCAAAAGGATTCTTTTTAGATCTCCATCTGCAATAAAACCGATAAGATTTTCCATTTCATCAATAACACAAGTACAGCCTAAATTTTTTGAAATCATTTCTTCAATTGCTTTATCCATCAGACATTTCTTCGTAATAATCGGAATTTTATTTCCAACATGCATGAGATCAGAAACATGCAAAAGTAATTTTTTACCAATCGTTCCCCCCGGATGAAACTTTGCGAGATCTTTTATTTGGAAATTTCGTTTTTCCAAAAGAGATACTGCAATTGCATCTCCCAAAGCTAAACATAATGTTGTACTGACAGTTGGTACAAGACCGAAGGGTTCAGCGTTTTCTGGAATAGAACAATCTACAATAAAATCAGAAGCATTGGATAATTGCGAATTTAAATTACCTGTGAAGCCAATAATTTTCACTTTCATAAATTTAAAAAATGGAAGAATAGAAACAAGTTCCTGAGAATTACCGCTGTATGAAATTGCAATAATAACATCATCATTATTTACGATTCCGAGATCTCCGTGAATACCTTCTGCTGCGTGTAAAAAAATTGAAGATGTTCCAGTGCTGGCAAGAGTTGATGCAATTTTTCTACCGATGATTCCGGTTTTACCAAGTCCGGTGACAACGATTTTACCTTTACAATTATATATTAAATCAACAATTTTCTCCATGCTGTCATCAATTCTATCAGAAGCTTGAATTATTGCTTTTGCTTCCAAATTTAATTCTCTTTTAATAATCTTTTTTACATTCATTCGCAAATTCCTCAAAAAAAACGGACAGGTTTTTAAATTTCCTGTCCGAAAAATTCTAAATAACCCCTAATTTCTATATTGATGAATATCGCTATGAATCATTGAA
The DNA here is from genome assembly GCA_029934195.1 of Candidatus Cloacimonadota bacterium. Classification (GTDB taxonomy): domain Bacteria; phylum Cloacimonadota; class Cloacimonadia; order Cloacimonadales; family JAOZMQ01; genus JAOZMQ01. The sequence continues at coordinate 4,930 of JAOZMQ010000113.1, forward strand.
ATAGCTTGTTCAATCAATATTGTGCCGAGATCACCTTCTTTGTGTTTTCTAATTGAGATCGTATTTGTATCCTCTTCTTTTTGACCAACAATAAACATGTATGGAATTTTTTTCATTTCAGCTTCGCGAATACGATAGCTCATTTTTTCATTCCTTATATCAATTGAAACTCTTATTCCAGCTTTTTTCAATTTATTTAGCACTCTAAAAGCGTAATGTTCAAAATTCTGAGAAACCGGTATAATCATAATCTGAGTTGGACATAACCAAGTTGGGAAGTTTCCTGCATGAAATTCAATCAGTGTTCCAAAAAATCTTTCTAATGAGCCAAGTAAAGCTCTATGAATCATATATGGTCGGTGTGCGTTATTATCAGCTCCGATATATTCCATATTAAAGCGTTCCGGAAGATTGAAGTCAAATTGAATTGTACTACATTGCCAAGAACGACCCAAAGCATCTTTGATTTTAATATCAATTTTTGGTCCATAAAAAGCACCACCGCCTTCATCAATTTTAAATTTTATTTCCTGTTTTTCCAAAGCATTTTTTAAGGATTCAGTAGCTTGATCCCATTTTTCTTTTTCTCCAACTGCTTTTTTGGGCATGGTTGAAAGATAAACATCAAATTTATCAAAACCAAATGATTTTAACATTGAAAAAGAGAACTCAATGATTTTTTCAACTTCGCCTGATAATTGTTCCGGAGTACAAATAATATGTGCATCATCTTGTGTGAAACCGCGAACACGCATTAAACCATGCAAAGTTCCGGAACGTTCATAACGGTAAACTGTTCCCATTTCTCCATATTTTATTGGAAGTTCACGATAACTGCGTTTTGCTGTTTTATAGATACTGATATGAAAAGGACAATTCATTGGTTTGAGATAATAGTCTTGACCTTCAACTTCTATTGGAGCATACATTCCGTCTTTATAATTTGCAAGATGTCCACTTGTTTCCCACAATTGAGCTTTTCCAATATGCGGGGTATAAACCAATTGATAATCGGCTTCAATATGTCTTTCCTTCCAATATTGCTCAATGATGGATCGCATCATTGCACCATTTGGATGCCATAAAACTAACCCTGGACCAATCTCGTCAGATATTGAAAAGAGATCTAATTCTTTTCCTAATTTTCTATGATCTCGAAGTTTTGCCTCTTCAAGATTCTTTAGATATTTTCTCAATTCTTTCTTACTTGGAAATGAAATTCCATAAATTCTTTTAAGCATTTTATTTCTTTCATCACCACGCCAATAAGCACCAGAAGTTTTCAAAAGTTTAATTGCTTTGATTTTTCCTGTATGGATTAAATGTGGTCCTCTACACAAATCAACAAAATCTCCTTGCTGATAAAGAGTAATTGTCTCGTCTTCCGGTATGGCATTAAGTAATTCAATTTTATAATCTTCACCCATTTCTGTAAATATTTTTAAAGCTTCATTACGACTAATTTCACTTCTTTTAAATTCTAATTTCTCTTTGATGAGTTCTAACATCTTCTTTTCGATATCAAGTAATTCTTCATCTGTAAAAGATTTTTCTCGATCAAAATCATAATAGAAACCATTTTCAATAGCCGGACCAATTGTAACTTTTATTTCTGGATAGAGTTGCTTTGCTGCCTGTGCCAATAAATGTGCTGTACTATGCCAATAAACATTTTTCCCAATTTCAGAATCGAAAGTATGCAAAACAATATTTGCATCTTCTTCAATTGTAAAATTCATATCGACAAGTTTTCCATTTATTTCAGCAACAATAGAGCGTAAAGCCAAATTATGACTGATACTATCTGCAATTTTATAAGGAGAAATTCCTGTTGCAAATTCTTTTATTGAACCATCGGGGAAAGTAATTTTTAATTCCATTTGTAACCTCATATCATAAAACTATTTTATTTTTAAAGTTTCTTTTCAATTTCTTTTGCTGCTTTATCTAAAGCTTTTTTTGGAGTAAGTTTCTTACGAATGACTTTTTCAATAACCTGCTCTTCCAATTGTTTACGAGCCTCAAACCACTGTTTTATTGGAGGTTCATATCCTGCATATTTTAATTGACCATAAACAGATGCTATTTCTGGTTTTAATTCCATTCTCTCTTTTAGAGCCGGTTCTTCAAAAGCACTTTTTCTAACAGGCATGTAATAAGTTTTTTCTGACCAATGAGCAGTTTGTCGAGCTTCAGTAAACCATTTAAGAAATTCCCAAGCAGCTTTACCAACTTCTTTATCTTTTTTTCTAAAGATGACCACATTTGTACCACTGATTAAATTTTTCTTTGTTTTCTCAACAGGAACTGCTGCAACTCCTAACAAGAAATCTATACCATTTAATCCCATATAAGCAAGTGAAACACTTGAACCTTCAACCATTGCAACTTTACCTGCAAGAAAATCGTTTTGCCCTTCATAACCCGTTGACAAATAAGCAGTTTTATCTTTATTCAATAAATCTGTAAGAAAGTTCATAGCTTTGATGCCCGGTTCTTTATTAAATTCGGCTTTTTTCATATCTTCACTAAGAATGCTACCACCAGCTTGTAAAAGGAGATTTTCAAATTGCCAAGCATTGATTGCAAAAGTAGTTCCGTAAATCTCTGGAATTCCATCATTGTTTTCATCAATTGTCAAAGTTTTGCAATATTCTTTGAAGTCATTCCAAGTTATTGGCGGTTTATTAGGGTCAAGATTATTTTGAAAAAATAAATCCTTATTATAATAAAGAACTCTCACACTTTTATTAAAAGGAAATGACCACAATTTATTATCAATAGTGTTTTCTTTGATAAAAATTGGGAAAAAATCCTCCAAATCTTCTTGCCCAAAAGAATCATCATTATCGATAAATTCATTCATTGAAATAATTTTATCTCCTTTGATTAAACCATCTGTCCAAGATCCATAAACTTGTGCAATATCTGGTTGTGCGTCAGCTTGAATTGAAGCCATTATCTTTTGCGATAGAGCTTGGTAATTCCCCATATTAATAGCATTTATGTGGATATTTAAAAAAGTCTCATTGAATTCATCTACAAGACCAATTAAAGCATCACCGAGAGGACCACCCATTGCATGCCAAAAAAGAACTTCTGTCACATCGGCAGTTTCCTTTGTTATAACGAAAGATTTTGTAATTGATGCTTCTGTTTTATTATCAGATATTTTTAGTGATACAGAAAATTTTTCTGTTCCAGAGTACTCAAAAGAACAATTTTGTTTATTACTTTCAATTGTACCATCTTGATATAAATCCCACTCCCATTTTACAGCATTACCAATAGAATTGTTAATAGTTTGAATCTCAAAACCATCTAATTGTTCTACAATTTTTAGACCAAAATCCGCTTTCAATGTTTGTTCGGTCTTAACTTGAGTATTACTACACCCTAAAAAAAATATTAAAAACACTGAAAATAGAGTATATCTTACCATTGTATCTCCTTTTATCTGTTTTTATAAAATAAGTTATCCATATAAATCGGAATTTTTATCGTATAAATAATATATTAATCAACTATTTTTTTATGATATTTTGCAAACTAAAAAAATCTGTTTCAGCGTCAATAATTTTCCATTTTTTTATTTTTTCAATATTTAAGTTCACTATAAAAAGGTTAATTAGTATCTGAACGGAAAAGGATAAGCCACGGATTTAAGAAAAGAAATAATAGACGAAAAATAGCGAGAAATTACAAATTAGTACTTGAACGAAAACTAACTTTTTCTAATTTTTTTTTTGTCGCTACTCTGTAGCTTAGTTCTCTTATTTTCTTTACC
>JAOZMQ010000114.1 GCA_029934195.1 Candidatus Cloacimonadota bacterium
ATCCGAAGGATTTTCAATGTTTTAGAGATAGGTTTTAACCTATCAAAAAATATCGATCCATTTTACAAGGAGTTAAAACACCTCGATAGAACAATAAAAATCTTTCAGACTAAATTAATCCGAAGGATTTTCAATGTTTTAGAGATAGGTTTTAACCTATCGGAAAGAAAGAAAGTAGAATTTCCTTTCTACACATTTGAGAACAAACTTGAGATAAATAATTATTCGCTGGACAAGTATTTATAATAAAAAAAAATAAAAATTGATTAGTTATTAATTCATTGTCAAGAATTAACATTTACAAATTAGAGGTGAAGTACCTGAGATGTAAAGCTTATTTCTTAACTATTCATAGGTTCTTTGTTTTTAAAAACATTGGAAAATAATAAGAAAGAGGTATTTAAATGATCGAAGTAATGAACTTATCCAAAATATTTAGGCAAAAAGATGGATCACCTTTTTATGCTGTAAAAAATCTATCATTTTCTGCAAATAGCGGAGAGATTGTTGGTTTATTAGGAGTAAATGGTGCTGGCAAAACAACAACTATGCGAATGCTTTCTACTGTTTTGAAATCATCGAAAGGAACTGCAATTATAGAAGGTTATGATATCAATAAGGACTCTCAAAAAGTAAGAAGTAAAATGGGATTTCTTTCTGGAGATACCGGACTTTATGGGCGATTAACTCCACGTGAAACAATCAGATATTTTGGAAAATTATATGATGTAGAAAATTCTATAATTGAAAATAGAATGAAAAAATTGATAGATTTGCTCGATATGAATGAATTTATGGATAAAAGAATTTCATTACTTTCAACTGGAATGAAGCAAAAAGTTTCTATTGCAAGATCAATTATCCATGATCCTCCGGTAATGATTTTTGATGAACCGACATCTGGTCTCGATATTCTTACTGCGAGGAATATTGTCTCATTTATCCATCAATGCAAAGAAGAAGGAAAATGTGTTATTTTTTCCACTCATATTATGCGCGAAGCTGAGAGAATTGCCGATAAAATTGTAATGATTCATAAAGGAGAATTACTTGCAGAAGGAACTTGGACAGAAATGAAAGAAGCAACCGGTAAACAAGATCTTGATGATATTTTTGTTAATTATGTAGATTCTGTAACAAAAAAAGAAGGAGAAATTCATAATGAATTTTAATAAAGTTTTAACTATTTATAAAAAAGAAATGTTAGATTTGCTTCGTGATAAACGCACTGTTATTACTTCGATTATTCTGCCAATTATTTTGTATCCGATAATTATGATTGGCTTTTCATCGATAATGTCTCGGCAAGAACTCAAGGTTAAAGAATCACAAGCTTTCGTTTATATTGAAGATTCAATCACAGATAAGACTTCACTGGAAATTGTTTCAGCAATTAGCGAAATTGAAAATTTTTATCTCCATGAAAAGAGTTCAGATCCTGATTCTCTTTTAAGCTCAAAAGGAATTCAGGCAATTATCACTATTAATGAAATTGTGAATAAAGACGGTTATCCAGTTTATAATGTTGTTGTATCGTATGATAAAGCTGAAGATAAAAGCCAGATTACTTATAGAAAAATCAAGGATACTTTGAATAAATTAGAAAAAGAATTTGTTACTAAAAGATTAAAAACGATTCAGATATCGGAAAGTATTCTCAATGCTGTCAATGTTGAGGAAGATAATGTTGCGTCTCCCAAAAAAATGTTTGGATTTACGCTTGGTAAATTATTGCCTTATTTTCTGATAATGATTACAGTCAGTAGTGGAGCCGTTGTCGCAGCTGATCTCGTTGCAGGAGAAAAAGAGCGTGGAACTCTTGAAACTTTACTTGTTAGTGCTGCTCATCGTAATGAACTCGTTTTGGGTAAATACTTAACAATTATAACTTTCTCGCTGGCAACTGTTTTACTTAATTTGTTTAGTATGTATTTTTCTATGAAAAATGTTTTGGGGCAATCCGGTTTGGATACTTCAAGTATAAATATTCCGGTTTCTAATTTTGCTTTGATTTTTATAGCCATGCTACCGCTAATAACGATGTTTGCAGCAATTTTACTTTCTATTTCAACATATTCTCGTAATATGAAGGAAGCAAATACTTATCTAAGTCCGTTGATGATTGTCGCTATGATGATGGCATTGATAAGTACTTTTCCGGGCATTGATTTGAATCTTGGATTATCCTTAATTCCAGTTGTTAATATTTCTTTACTTTTTAAAGAAATAATGATGGAAAATTTTAATTTTTTACATTTTTTCCTCACCATCGGTTCCACCTTAATTCTTGATGCTGTTGGGATATTTTTATGTGTAAAATTATTCAATAATGAGTCAGTTTTGTTTAGAGTAGAAGAAGAAAAATCTTTGAAATTTTGGGGAAAGGACAAAAAAAATGTTTTCTCTCACGGATTTTCATTAATGATATTTATGGTTGTTGTTCTATCAATGTATTATATTGCTTCTTCTTGGCAAATAAAAGATTTCTCTATAGGAATGATTAAAACTCAATTGATTCTTATTCTTTTACCATCTCTTTTCTTGGTAAAACTATCGGGTGAAAAATATCAGGATTCATATCAATTGAAAAAAACAAATCCTCTAAATTTTGTTTTGGTTGCTTTAATCGCTGTGCCAATGTTTATTTTGGTAAGTATTCTAATGTTTTTAACGAACTTATTATTTCCAATACCGGAAGCATATTTGCAATTGTGGGAAAAGATTCTTAATACAGAAAATCTTGGTTTAATGAAATCTCTTCTATTGATTGCCGTTTTACCGGGAATTTGTGAAGAATTTTTATTTAGAGGTTATTTTATGCGTGTGTTCCGAAACTTAGGGCAATGGAAGTCAATATTGGTGACGGCTGTGCTATTTGGAATTCTCCACCTTGATATGTATCGTTTATTTCCGGTAATAATTTTAGGAATTTGGATGGGATATTTATTTGTTAAAACCGGTAGTTTATATATTCCAATTTTTGCTCATATTCTCAATAATTCTCTTGCTTTATTAATAAATACTTTTGTTGAAAAAGTCTCATTTTCAAGATTTTTTATTGATGGAGATAATTTCAGAGTTTGGACATATTTTGTTTCTATTGGATTATTGTCTTTATTGATAGTTTTGTTTAATCGACTAAATCCATCAGTTGAGCCTATGATTGAAGAAGTACAAAATTGAGAATAATACAAGAATAATGAAAAATTAATAATGAAAAATGAAGAATTGGTCACATTGAAATCCAAATAGTATCTGAATGAAGAGGATTTTTAATCATGAAAAGCAGAAGTTCATGAAGAAAGATTAATGAAATTATTTATTGTTTATCTTCGTAGAAGCGATATCTATGTAGCCCAATGCGTTAGCGTTGGGTAAAGATAAAAAGAGAATCAAGCTACAGAGTAGCGACAAAGAAAGAAAATTTAGAAAACGTTAGTTTTCGTTCAAGTACAAAAAAGAAAATTGTGAAATTTTGTAATCATAAAACATTACTTGAGGTCTGTATTTTGAAGTTACACTTTGTTCAGAGAAAAAGATAAACTTCCTTTAATTCCCCCTACCAAGTGGCAAAGTTTCTTACCTTTCTATGGGAGATTAAGAGAGGTTTTCAAGCTTGACTTTACATTAGGTAAATTTATAATTATTAATGGTAGATGATATTTGTGATGGCGATAGTATAAATGTTGCAGATAGATTTTCTTTTGCTGCTTTAGGCATTCCATAAACAATAGAAGATTTTTCATCCTGAGCAATAGTAAGCCATTTTTTTTGTTTTAATTTCAGCATTCCTGAAGCACCGTCAGTTCCCATTCCGGTTAAAACTATTGCAATTCCACATTTAATATCTAAATCAGCGATGCTTTGAAAAAGTACATCTACAGAAGGTTTAAAAATTTGATTAAAATCCTCTTTAGTATAATGGAATTTATTAGTTTGTTCAAGAATAAGATGAGAATTTTTTCCGGCAATATATACTATTCCTTCAACAGGAGATTCATTTTCTTCAGCAATTTTTATTTTCTTCCCTGTAATTTGTATAAGCCAATTACAAAAATCTTGAGCAAACTTTTCATCTACATGTTGAGCAATAATGAGACAATAATTTTCAAGATGAATTTCTTTGAGAATTTTTGCAATAACCCCTGGTCCACCGGTAGAAGCCCCGATTGCAATTATATTTGGAAGATTTGAATGTGATTTTTGTGCAGATAATATTGATTTTCCTAATGATAATTCTAATCCAATAAGACGACCAATTATCTCAATTTTACTTAATAAATCTTTTTTCCCTTCGATAGAATTATTCTTTGAAAAAATGGGAGTGTTCACTGCATCAAGAGCACCAAAACTCATAGCTTCAAATACTTTAGATGAATTACCAGAAACAGTTGCAGTTACTACAAGAATTGGACAAGGTGTTGTTTGCATAATTATTCGAGTTGCTTCAACTCCATCAAGAATTGGCATAATTAAATCCATTAGAATAAGATCAGGGAGATCATTTTTACATTTTTCTATAGCAACTTTTCCATTCTCAGCAACCCAACAAATTTTTAAAAGTGGCTCATTTTGAATAATTCTTCTTAATAATTCTACTGCAATAAATAAATCATTTACGATAGCTATTTTCATTTATTTTCCTATTCTTTCAGATGTAGTTTGTGGTGTGGTGATAGCACTTGGCTGTTACAAGAAAGGAAATTACAGCCTTTTGGACTTGCTTCGCAATGAATGGAAATGAATGTGAAGCGAGAATAATCAGCATGTTTGTTAATGGTCAATCAAGATGATTGAGTTACAAGGAGGTAACCAAGATGGTTACATTCCCATATCTTGTTAATCCAGCTTATCCCTGATTCTGACTTTCCATTATTCATTATTCATTATTCATTATTCATTTCTTATTTTGTTACAGTGACTTAGTTAAACAATTGTTTTGTTTTTAAATTTTCATCTTTTACATCTTGAATTTGTTGATTGATTATTTTTTCTTTTTTTCTTCTTTCAGTAATAGAATCCATAATTTCTGCTTTCAGAATGATCATCATTTCTGTAGATTTTTCATCATAGGAAGTGAAACCGGTTAAAAATCTGATTCCCAAAACCCACCAAGGTAAATCTTTTAAAAATGGAATACCACTCCTTACTTTTGTATAATCAATATCATATAATCCACTAATTACAGTTTCTTCTCCATCATAAAGAAGAACTTCGGTGTTAGATTTACTTTTAGCAACAATTGTGCTTATTGCTCCTGGAAGTGCTGAACTTTTTTGTACAGAAATTGATAAATGAATAGCTTCTTCGTTTTCACCAACGATGATTGTTGGAGTGACATCCATAATTATACCGGTGGAATAAAATTTGTCTGTTGTATTTCCGGCATTATCAACTTCTTTTACAGAGAAGTCCTCACCGACTTGAATATATCCATTTTTTTCATCAATAACAACTATATTGGGTCTTGCTATAACAGATCCTACTTGATTTGATTCGAGAATTTTTAACAGTGTATTTACATCAATAGTTACATTACCTGAAGATAACTGCTTGTTGAAAGAAGCTTCAAAAATATCATCAGCAACAGAACCTCCACCTTTAAAATCAATAGTTGCATTAACATTTCCATCAACTAAAGTTGACCAATCAATTCCGACTGATTTTGAAAGAGATTTATCTGTTTTTAAGAATATGGAGCTAATTTTTATTTGTTTAGAATCAGCTGAGATTACTTTGATTTTTTCAACAACTTCTTCTTTGGGAGGCTTAACAATAATAGTCCCCGGAAGTATTTCCTTTTCCAGATCAAAAATTTTTAGAAGAAGATTTAAAGCATCTTCCCAATAAAGTTTTTTAATAGGAACTTCAATTTTTTTGTTTTCTTTAGCAAGATTAAGAATTTTTCTATTTTGGTATTTAACAGAGAATTCTTCAATAATCTGCAAAGCACTATTTAATTTGGTTGAAGCATCAATTGAAACTAAATGCTCAGGTGTTGTGTGTTCATTATTCTCATCATAAGATAAACCAAAGATAAGAGTTACAGTCATAAAAATAAGAAAAGTGAGCTTAATTTTCATCAATTATTCCTCTCAAAAGTTTTTGTAATTATTTCATTAAAACCGGATTTATTTATTTCAAAAATAACTTCTTGCTTTTCCCAATCAATATCAATTAATTTTCCATACAAAATTTTATCCTCTCTATTTAGAGTAATTTTATCTCCATTTTTTGTTATGAAATAAGCTGTTTCAGATGTAAGCCCCACCAATGTCAAATCGTTTATATTATAAAAATAATTTTCATTATCAGCAAGATATGGTTGGTAATAAAGACCTTTAAATGGATTATTTCTAAGACGAGAATGAGAATTTTCAACAAGGAAATTTTCGTTTGAAGGACTTGTTTCATCATAATATGATCTTATTCTCAAATTAAAATCGACAGTATCTTGTAAAGCAATATTTAGTGATTGAATCTTAAGATTTTCAATTGTATAAAATTTTGGTTGTTTTTCGATTTGTTCTATAAACCTAAAAAGATGATAAAAATTTGCTGAACCATTTAGAAGATAATCGTTCGTTTTTATTTTCTTTTTCTCTGATGAATTTGAAATTGAGAAGTCAAATTTTAGATCTAAAGATAAAAATTTAATTAAATCTAACAAGTATAGATAAGTTATTGTGGCATTGTCATTTGATGGAATAATCTTCTTGTTTTCTTGCAAATCAACTTTAGGAAGTTTTTCGATTTCATTTTTTTGCTTAATCAGATTTTCATGAATAGCATCCATTTCTTCCAATCTTTTTTCAGAATTTATGATTTTTTGAGATAGAATTTTATCTCTTATTTTAAAAGAGTGTTTAAAAAAGAAATTTCCAATAATTAAAAGAATCAAAACAGTAGCAAGTAAAAGATTCTTTCTAATAGAAAATGACATTTAGTTCTCCTCTTTCATATTATTTTTTATATTTGGAAATTCAAATTGAATATTAAATAACCACATTCTTTTTCCTACAATTTCGGTTTGTTCAATTCTTTCAATCTTACCTGCATCAAAAAGATTCGCAATGTTTGTAATATTTTTCCGCTTTGAAGTATAGGCAGTAATGTAAAACCCATTATTCTTTTCACTTATAGATTCAATCCAACTTGTTTGATATTTAGAGAATCCATCCGAAAGTACTTTTAATATTTTTCTCCACTGGTTTTTATCTCCCGTTAAGGAATTAATAATATCAATATTTTTTGATATTTTTATTGAGCTTGATTTAGTTTGCTCAATTTGTACAGAAATTTTATTGTTTACTTTTGCTTTATCCTCAATATTGATTTTTAAGACTTCTAATTGTTTCTCCTTTTGATTTTTTTCACTTTTATTCATTACAAAGGAGAAAATATTTGTTGATAAAAAATAAGCTATGAAGAGCAATAAAAGAAAAGATTTCCAATTTGATTTTAGAGATACTTTCAAATTATCAAGTGTATTTGGAATTAAATTTGTAGTTTGAAATCTTATTGTGTGTCGATTAAGAAGAGAATCAATTGCCATTTGGATTGGGATTAAAAATTCGCAAATATTTTTTTCATTAATTACTTTTTGTAGAGAGCTATCAATATTTAGATTTGAAAATTCAGTTAAAAAGTTCAAATCTAAAGATTCAGTTCTAACTTTAAAAAAGTTCAATGTCTCTTCGTTTATGAAAAAATCTTCTCCTGCAAGTAATAAATTTTGGCTTATCGGCAATCCTAATCTTTCTTGTTCAAGAATCACTTTTGAAAAAACACTATTTCTGATAACGTTTGGTTCATTATCAATAATATCAATATGAAAGGAAGAAACAAAATTATTGCCTTTCATTACTAAACCTATTTTGATTTCAATACCGATATACAACAGAAGAACAAATTCATTTTCCTTAAAAGAATAATTATCTGTAATAAATTTTATAATTGTAATTTCATTGGAATTAACATGACTAAATTTTATAGGTAGATTCGTTCTTTTAGCAATATCTTTAATTGCTTCAAACAATTCAATTTGACCTTGATGAATAGAAGCATGAATTTCTTGATCTTCATTCACCAAGTAACAGGAATAAAAATTCTTTTCTTTAATTTCTTCGTTAGACAACATTTCTCTATTGATTTTTTTTGTGATATTTGCTTTTGAAAAAGAAGAATCATAATTATTGCTTATGATATTTTGGTCGATAGTATTTAAAGATAGTAATCCATCTGTAATAGGAAATTTTAGAAGTAAATCTTGTAAATCATTTTTACCTGAAAGAGCTTCTTCTTGCTGAATTTTTTCATAACTTTCTATCATTTCTTCAAGAGAACTTTCCAAACCCATTTCAGCAGAAGCTTTAAACATTTCCATCATCTCTTTATTTTCTTTCATGTAGAAAGGATACGAGAGTGTAGTTTTATCTACTTTTTCCAAAACAATCTCAGTATCTATTAGTGATACTTGAGCTATTTTTATTGTCTGTCCATCTTGAAACACAGCAAAAGCTGTTTTTTTGTTCATTTTTCCACCAATATTTATCGTCTATTTTTTTGAGAATTGCTATTTAATATCTGAACGAAACTAATTTTTTCTAAATTCTCTTTTTTTGTCTTACCCAACGCTAACGCATTGGGCTACATAGATGTCGCTTCTATGAAGCTGAAAAATAAATAATTTCCCAATTAATTTTTCTTC
>JAOZMQ010000115.1 GCA_029934195.1 Candidatus Cloacimonadota bacterium
CCGTAAGCTATTTAGTACTTGGACGAAAACTAACTTTCTCTAAATTTTCTTTTTTCTTTACCCAACGCTAACGCATTGGGCTACAAAGAGGTAGCTTCTATGAAGCTATAAATCAAATATTTTTCCAATTAATCTTTCTTCATAAACTTCTGTTCTTCAAGGTTAAAAAATTCCTTTTCGTTCAGATACCATTTACAGAATTAGCGAAAAAAGAAAACTACGAGGTCAGGAGTTCTGGAGTTAGAATCTAAAAATATTGCTTCTTATCCTGAAAATCACGGAACAAAGATTACTCTAATATTTGAAAAATAGAACTTTAACGAAAAAGGATAAGCCATCGATTTCACGGATTAGAGAAAATAAATACTAAACGAAAATTATTGAGAACTCTTCAATCTCAAATTGTGTATGTATCTTATTTTTCAAAATTTCATTCAGAATGGAAGAAAAATCAATTGACATAAAAAAGTAACTTTCAACTTTTGCATTTGAATATGCACTCGTAGCTCAGTTGGCAGAGCAACTGACTCTTAATCAGTGGGTCCAGGGTTCGAATCCCTGCGAGTGTACCATTATAAAACGTCTCCAATACTAACGATTAAAGCCACCTCTGGTAATTTCAATACTTAAACTCCTTATCAACACTTTCCGGATATTTCTGTAACTTTCGTGCAATCATAGTTAAGTCCTTATATTGCAACATGACTGTTTTGATTTGGGCACTACAATCTAATTTTTTGTTCTGCATATTTGCGGAACGATTTAAATTTTAAGTTAAGTTTTTCATAAATTTCACTATGACATCTTTCGGATTCCCAGAAATTCTATTTGTAAATACCAGTAGTTTAGTGCATTTCTCTTCTTCAATTTTTTTTAGATATACTTTGTCTGAATTTGATGTTTTATATTCTGTAAATCCTTCTCTTTCAGTAAATTCTTGCTTGTAATTTTTTACTGTATTTTTTCCGTGCAACAACAAAAATGAATATTCCTCTTTTTTTCAAATAAGCAATATTGTCTTTTGCTGCGATTTCTCTATCCATTATAATACTGCATTTTTTGGGTTTTACAACAGCTGATTGACTTTTGGAAAATAACTTTTTTCGCTATTTTAATTAGTGTTGAACGAAAAAGGACTTTTTTACCATGAAGAAAATGAAGAAAGAGTAATTGGAAAGATATTTGATTTATAGCTTCATAGAAGCTACATCTTTGTAGCCCAATGCGTTAGCGTAGGGTAAGGATAAAAAGAAAACAGAGCTACTGAGTAGCGACAAAAAAAAGAGAATCAGCCAATAAAGCAACCTTTTTAACTGAAAAAATTTCTTATGGTATAATTGTTCTCAGGTTTAAATAAAACCTCTTATGAGATTAGGCTGAATTGCTGATAAATATTTGCTGAGGGGAAAATGAAAACTTGACATATTTATTTGTTATTTGTTTTTGTGTAAAATCTATAAATAGAAGAGGAATAATTCTAAAGAGTAAAATTCTTAAGATATTGATAAATTTTAAAAGATTACCATTTAAAAGAAATTTCTCAAATAAAAGGACAATTTATGTTATATTACGATTTCCCAGATGCTTATGATTTATTCTATTCTGAGGATTTTCATATTGCTACATTGAAGTATTATAAAAAAATTTTCTCTACAAAGAAAATAAAAGATGTTTTAGACTGTACTATTGGTACAGGGATGTTGACTATTCCGATGGCAAAACTTGGTTTTAATGTCACAGGAAGTGACATTAATCAGAAAATGTTACGTAAAGCAAAAATCAATTTTGCTAAAGAAAAATTAATGTCAAATTTTGTCAGAAGTGATATTTTAAATCTATCACAAACAATTAAAAGAGACTTTGATCTTGTTATGAGTACTGGTAATTCACTTGCACATGTTCAGAATGTTAATTTGAAAAAAGCTTTTAGTCAAATGGATTCAGTCCTTAAGCCAGGTGGACTTCTCTATTTTGATAGTAGAAATTGGGAATTGATTCTTAAAAGGAGACAAAGGTTTTATTTGTTTAATCCGATAATTAGAGACAAAGGTCGTGTTAATTATATTCAAGTTTGGGATTATAATCGAGATGGATCAATGGTATTCAATTTTTTAATTTTTGAGGAGATCAATAACAAAATTATCAGTAAAAGACAATTTTATGTGATTTATTATCCATTTACTGTTGAAACGATTCGCTTAATATTAGAAGAGATGAATTATCAAAATATTCAATTTTTTAAAATGGGTGATCCGGAAAATACAAATCTACAAAATTCAAATTGGTATTCGGTTATGGCTACAAAACCATTTCCAGAATTACTTAAATAGTCTTTTAACATAAAAATATTGGGCACGTAAACATGAAAGTCACTATGTGTTCGATATATTATTTAACTTGAGAGTCATGTGTCAACGGCATTTTATTTTGATACAAAACGGCAGTTAATTTTGACACAAGATTGAACATAGATTAACAAAACCTTATTCTCCTCAAATTAATGGGATGGTTGAGAGAATGAATAAAAAAGTTGTAGATAATGTATTAAAACCTATAAAATTTGATAATTATGAAAAATTAGAAATAACAATTTTACATTATATTGATAATTATAATTTGCATATAAAACAAAAAACATTGACTATTTATCACCTGTAAATTTTTTGTAAAAAGATACGAAATTTAGTAATTGGAATTATTCTAAACTACATAATCAAGGGCAAGACGAAACTTAAAGATATTTACTTTTTAGATTTTTATAGTGGATTCAATTATAAAATCTTGACTTAAATGATATGTTTTTCATTTTTTAGAATAAGATTCTGTAGTTGTTATTAACATTAATATATAATTATTTATATAATAGCAAGTTACCAATAAAAGAAAATAGTATGTCCCGTTTATTGAAATGAAATTTGAAGATACAAAAGACAAATATTACTAACGAATTATAGAATGTCAATATTCATTTCAATATTTGAAACTTGATAATCTCTAAAAAATCAATAATTATTCAGCAATTGAAAATTGATTAAATTTAATATTTTTTAAAATTGAGGTTTTATTGAAAAATGATAATGTGAACTTACGAAATATCCAAAATTTTCTATCTGAACTAAATTCAGAGATAGAACAATTTATTTCAAGAAAAACAAAGGTTCTTATCCTTCAAAATTTGCCTTCACAAATATTCATTGTTTGTTATTTTGAGAATATTACTCACATACAAGATTACCAATCACGTTTTCCAAATTGTCAGCTAACAATTTTAGTAATTGGGAAAAATGATAATGAATATCTTGAATCTCTTACTATAGGCAATTTTGTTAATGTTTTATTAATTGAAGAAATTTCTATTAAGGAATTGAAGTATGTCCTTTCGAATCTTTTATCTATTGGAAATTATTCTCATAAATTAAGTTCTATTCATATTCAAACTAATTCTTCAAATAAAGAATTAGAAAATATAATTTCAAAAGTTCTATCCTATGTTAGTAATTTTGAAGCAATTAAAGATAAAGTTGATAAATTTAAGATAAATCTTGTTTTGAGAGAATTATTAACAAACGCAATTAGGCATGGAAACAACGAGGATTGTAATAAAAAAATTATTACTTCTATTCATCATTTTGCCAATTCTGATAGCATTTTTATAGCAGTAAAAGACGAAGGTGAAGGATTTGATTTTTATAATTTTTTAGATGAGATAAAAAAAGAAGATGAATTAAGAATTCATCATCGTGGATTATTAATTATAAAAGAATTTTGTAAAAATATAAAGTGTCACAAAAGTGTGATTTCACTTGAAATGAATTTTAATATTTTGGAGGAACAATGGAAACAAAAATAATTGAAGAAACGTTGGAGATGGTAATCTCAAAGAATTTGGTTGCTCTTAATCTTGACGAGATACAACAAGAAATGAAAAAATCAATTGAAGAAAACGATGGCATTAAAAAAGTTGAATTGAGTTTACAAAATGTAGCAGAAATTGACTCATTAGGAATAAATTTGATAGTTGGTTTGTATAAAACTTTATCTTCAAAAGACATTGATTTTGCTGTCATTAATACTAATAGATCAATTAAAACACTATTTAGCCTTTTCAAATTATCCTCATATTTTAACATTTCTTAATAATTATTTATTAATGTCTAATTTTAACAATAAGGGGGAATTATGATTGGTCAAGATCCTGAAATGCTACAAATGTTTCTCGAAGAATCTAATGAACATTTGTCTAACTTGGAACCAGATCTATTAACTTTAGAGGACAACAAAGAGACCCCGGACAAAAATTTGATTAACAGAATCTTCCGAGCAGTTCATAGTCTGAAGGGTTCTGCAGGTTTTTTTGGGTTTGACAATATAACAAAATTAAGTCATTCAATGGAAAACCTTCTTTCATTGGTAAGAGATGGGAAATTAAAACCACATTCAAAAATGATCTCATCACTTCTTACAGGAACTGATCAACTTGTTCAAATGATCGAAGATATCGATAATAGTGAAGAATTAGATTGTAGTGCTACAATCATAGAAATTGAAAATCATGCTGAGGGGAAACCAAACCCAGAAGACAAAATTAAATTAGAATTTGAGGCAGTTGAAGATCTTCCGACAAAGATTGCAGAACAATTTGAACTTACCAAATCAGAGTTAAAAAATGCAATTGTAAAAGGTCATTTTTTGTATTCAGTTCACGCATATACGCATAAAGATATGAAAGATAAAAATAAAACACCGCTTAATTATCTTAATGAAATTCAAAAATTAGGTAACCTTATCGGTTCATATTCAGATATCTCTACCATCTCCACTATTGATGATATACATGATAAAGATATTGCATTTGTTTTTCTTTTCTCTTCTGTACTTGAACCAGATCTTATTTCTGTTGGACTTGAAGTTGATGAAAGCCAAATAGAGGAATTAAAATTTCCAGAACTCATAGAAAAAAAGAAAGGAAAAAAGAAGCCAATAAAACCTATTGGACCTGGTAGAAAAGAAAAAAAAGAAGTTAAGAAAGCAGAAAAGATTAAGGATTCAAATAAACCGCCGAAAACTGTAATTGATAAAGAAAAAACCGTAGTAAAACAAACCAAGAAAACCACTAATGTTAAAGTCTCAACTGTAAAAAATGCTCCAAAAGAATCACTTAGAGTTCAAGTTAGTTTACTAAATGACTTGATGACTCTCGCTGGTGAAATGGTACTTGCCAGAAATCAGCTTATGCGTATGGCATCCGATGTTGCGAAAACTGTACCCGGATTACAAAATGTCTTGCAAGATATTAATATGACTACAACTATTTTGCAAGAAAAAATAATGAATACGAGAATGCAATCAATTTCTATTGTTTTTAATAAGTTTCCAAGAGTAATTCGAGATATGCAAAAACTCCTTTCAAAAAAAATTAAATTAGAAATCTCTGGAAATGAAGTTGAATTAGATAAATCAATTATTGAAAATTTATCAGATCCATTAACTCATCTCATTAGAAATTCTGCAGATCATGCTATTGGTTTACCGGATGAACGTCAAGCTGCTGGAAAAAATCCCGAAGGTACAATCAAGTTGAAAGCATATCATGAGGGAGGAAAAGTAAATATTGACGTAATTGATGATGGTAGAGGTATGAATCCAGCTATTATCGCTCAAAAAGCTATTGAAAAAGGAATAATTAGTGAAGCAGAAGCTGATAGTCTTAGTGATAAAGAATGTCTAAACTTAATTTTTGCTCCTGGATTTTCAACTGCTCAAAACGTTTCGAGTATTTCCGGACGTGGTGTTGGAATGGATGTAGTAAGAACCAATATTGAAAAACTTGGTGGAAGCGTAAGTATAGATTCACAAATTGGAAAAGGAACTTCTATAAATTTAAAACTTCCTTTAACTTTGGCAATTATC
Organism: Candidatus Cloacimonadota bacterium; assembly: GCA_029934195.1. Lineage (GTDB taxonomy): Bacteria > Cloacimonadota > Cloacimonadia > Cloacimonadales > JAOZMQ01 > JAOZMQ01. The sequence goes on from JAOZMQ010000115.1 coordinate 5,911, forward strand.
CCCTCTCTTATTGTAACAACTCAAGATATGAATTTTGCTTTGCCACAAGTTGCTTTACGTGAAATAGTTAGAATTAAGAAAAATGATCCGAATTTGAAGATCGAAAAAGTTAATGATGCTCCTGTTTTACGATTACGAAAAAAATTGTTACCTATTATCTATCTTGAGGATGTTTTAGGACTGAAAAAAGATAAAATAGAAAGAGAAATTCTCCGAGTTTTAGTCCTACAACATGATGAAAATATCTTTGGATTAGTTGTTGATGAAATTTTTGATAGTGAAGAAATTGTGGTAAAATCTATCCCAAGATTCTTTAAAAATTCATTAGCTTATTCTGGAACTACTATAATGGGAGATGGTTCAGTTGCACTAATTCTTGATATTGCTGGAATTGCTGTAAAAAGTAAACTTCAGTTTGGTCTTGATAAATCCTCTTCTCTTAAAGACGAAGAAGAAATTAATGCAGAATCTCAAAACTTACTTCTTTTTGAAAACGCAAAAAATGAATTTTTTGCATTAAATTTGGATTTAATTAAACGAATTGAAAAAGTATCAATTTCTAATATTGATAAAGTAGGTGATAAAGAATATATAAAGCATGAAGGTAAAAGCTTACTATTAGTTCGATTAGAAAGATTCTTACCTGTAAAACCAATTGTAGAAGGTATTGAAATAATTTATATCATTATACCAAAATTATTAGAAAACCCAATTGGAATAGTGACGAGCAAAATTATTGACTCAATTGTTGTTGAAACTCAAATTGATACCGAAAGTATTACAAGTAATGGAATCATTGGTTCTTCTCTTATTGATGGAAAAATAATATTATTTCCAGATATTTATGAAATTATGGAAATGGCATTACCTGAAAAATCAATGAAATACCAAAATTTTGAGAACAATAAAATAAAAATTCTTCTCGTTGAAGACACACCGTTTTTTAGAACTTTAGAAAAACAATATTTAGAATCTGCAGGCTATTATGTAGATTTGGCAACTGATGGATTAGATGGCTTTAAAAAAGCTCAACAAACTAAATATGATTTGTTTGTCGTTGATATTGTGATGCCAAGAATGGATGGATTTGAATTTGTCAAAACTATTCGTCAAAGCAATGATTATGAAACAACTCCTATAGTTGCAGTTACAACTTTGAATAATGAAGAATCCAAAGCAAAAGCATTTGAAGCTGGTTTCTCTGCTTATGAAATCAAAGTCAATAAAGAAAAATTGTTACACACAATAAGTACACTTTTGAGATGATTCAAAAAAATTAGAACTGTTAAGAAATTAACTTTACATATCGGATAGAAATTAAGAATTTTTGGCAGTGACTATAAAAAATTAAGATGCCGGTTTTACATAAAGAATGTAAGCCGGTTTTTTTCGCACATATTAAGGAAGATTAATAATGAAAATTAGCTTTATTTCAGATAATATTGAGTTATCTAAATGTGTTTCTTTACTCGAGAAAGAAAAAAAAATATCTGTTGATTTAGAATTTGATAAAAATCGCTACCGATATGGTTTTAATTTATGTTTGATACAAATAGCAACAGATAATTTTTGCTTTATTATTGATCCATTACAAAAAGGTATTCAATTGAAATCGATATTCTTAGTTTTTGAAAATGCAAATATTCAAAAAATTGTTTATTCTTTTGGAGAAGATTTAAGATTACTTCACTCGCTTGGTTGTTTTCCAAAAAATCTTTTTGATATTTCAAATGCTGCTAAATTACTAAATTATCCGCAATGCTCTTTATCTTTCTTAGCCAATGAATTACTTGGCATTGTACTTGAAAAGGAAACTCAGGATAGTAATTGGTACAAAAGACCTTTAACTAAAATTCAATTAAAATATGCAGCTAATGATGTCATACATCTTGTAAAATTAAAAGCTCTTTTAATCAAACAAGCAAAAACGAAAAATATCGAAACTTGGATTGATGAAGAAAATTTATTTCAAGAATCACAATCTCATATAAACGAAAGTGCAAACAACATTTTTAAGGATAAATTTAAAAGAGGTTTAACCGAATATCAATGGTTTCTTTTTAAAAAATTTGCTTTGTTTAGAGAAGATTTTGCAAAAAAATATAATAAACCAAATTATCAAATTTTGCACAATAATGAACTTCTTGAGATAGTTAAAGCTGAAAATCCTCTTATTCAATGGCAAGAAACAAATAGGATTTATAAGAAAATGAAATCTACAAATGTAATCTCCCATTTATCTGAAGAAATAGATAATTGGGAAATTGAAGCAAAACAATTAAACTTATCCAAAACACTATTAGTAAAAAAAAAATTACAAGGTGAAAATAAAATAGCATTTAATCAAAAAAAAAGAGCAGAAAATCATCTGAAAAAAACATTCTTTCTACCGATAAAAGAAGTTCTTGCAAAAGATTTTGGAGAAGAAGCTGTTACTTTTATTCTGGGAAATCGCTTAATTGCAGAGCTTTGTGCTGGTGACTTTAGTAAAATGAAAAAATATAAAATAATACTTTTAAAAAAATATATCAAAGAATTGGATCTTTCTTTAGATAAGAAATCTATTGTATATACATTATTAAATTAGTAGCTGAACGAAAAAAGATTAGCCACGGATTTACGCAGAGTTACACGGATTTAAGAGAATAAATAATAAACGAAAAATAGCGAGAAGTTACAAATATTAGGATGATTTTAAATTTTTTCTCTATTTTATCCATTATTAAGATTTCAATAAGAATTTATTCTTCAGCTTAATT
>JAOZMQ010000116.1:0-3528 GCA_029934195.1 Candidatus Cloacimonadota bacterium
GAGACTATTTTAAAAACTGGGGTCATTTTAAAATCTATGAAGTCAGGTATTCTGAGATTAGTTACAAGTATTGCATCTCGATGCAGGAATGCTTTTGACGTTTTAAATTCCAGCTACTTACTCGCTTTCGTAGTTCTCGTTTATACTTTCCAAAAAAATGCTCCAATAAATTGTTTGTTCTGTAAACATTGATATATTCGTTATTTTTATTAAACATACGATGTCCGGATAGCGAGTCATTTACGCAATGGAATGGATATATTTCTTTGAGTTTTTTTAACCTCTCTCTAACTCTCTCCTAACAGGAGAGGGGAGAACTTCCCTCCTGATATGAGGAATTGATGGAGGTCAAAAGAAAAAATAGAAATGGAACAAAAGTTGTTATATAAATAAAAAACGAAGAAAGAGGTCAAAATGAAATTATTACATATTCTAACAATATTAACAATACTTATTTGTACAAATATCTTTGCTGAAAATGGTTTCAATGTGGATTTTTCTCAACCGGAAGAAGGGATTTATGAGTTAAATTTTTCAGTAAATGAATATCAACTATCGGAAGTATCAAAAAAGAATAAAGAATTTATGCAAATTGATTTTCAAAATTCTACCAAAACAAATAAAAAGGGATTTGCAGAACTTCCATTCTTAAATAGTACAATTCAAATTGATAATTATAATGCTGTTGATTTAGAGATTATTGAAGTTCAATTTGAAGAAGTTCTGCTCAATTATCCATTATTGCCATCAAGAGGAGAAATTCTTAGAAGTCAAAACCCTTCTGAAATTCCATATATTATTGCTGAAAAATCTTTGACTGACAGTTGGTATCCTGAAATTGTAGCTAAAAAAACAAATCCATTTATCTTGCGTGATGTAAGAGGAGTTTCAGTTTATGTATATCCTTTTCAATATAATGCAAACTCCAATGTGCTAAGAATTTACTCACAGATAACAGTAAGGATAGTTGAGAAAAATGAAGCAGGTTTTAATGTTCTAAATAAAAAAGAAACTTCTATTGTTCGTGAAATGGATCCAATATATAAATCCGTATTTATTAATTATTCTCAAAATAGAGATTTACATATTGGAGAAAATGGGGAAATTCTTGTCATTTACACCGAACGAGATCAAGAAGCAATTCAACCTTTTATTGAATGGAAAATCATGAAAGGTTTTTCTGTTCAAGAAGAAATTGTTTCTACTGGAGTCAATGTTGCCAACCTTATTCAAGAAAAATATAATGAAAACACAAATTTGTTATATGTACAATTGGTTGGAGATTGGGAAGATATTAAATCAAATACCAACGGTGTTGTTTCCGGTGCTCCGATGGATCCAATGCTTGGCTGTGTTGTAGGAACTGATTATTTTCCGGATCTTGCAATTGGAAGATTTTCAGCTCAAAATCCGGAGCAAGTTATTGTTCAAGTTAATAAAGTAATTAATTATGAAAAAAATGAAGATATAAATGGTGAATGGTATTTCAAAGGTCTTGGAATCGGCTCAAATGATTCTCAAACCGGCGATGACGGAGAGACAGATCCTGAGCACATAGATGTTATTAAAGAAAATAAATTGTTGCCTTTTACTTATGACGAAGTTGCAGAAGCATATTATACACCGTCAATAAATATGGTAAAAGATCCAATTGAGATTGGTCTTTCGCTAATCAATTATTGTGGTCACGGTTCAAAAACAACTTGGGTGACAAGTGGATTTAATAATAATACAATTAACACGCTATCAAATGGGATAATGTTACCGGTAATAATTTCCGTTGCTTGTGACAATGGGATTTTTCATACTCCCGGAGATTGTTTTGCAGAAGCATGGCTCAAAAAGGAAGGTGGCGGTGCGATTGCAACTTTGATGGCAACAATAAGTCAACCTTGGACTCCTCCACAAAGAGGTCAAGATTACTTCAATGATCTTTTAATTGGCGGTTACAATTATTCATCAAATCCGGGCAACGGAATCAATACCAATGAGGGAAGAACAATGCTCGGTTCATTAATTGTAAATGCGTTTGCTTTGATGTATACGGAGTCAAACTCATCTTCGGATTTAAAAACAATTCAGACTTGGACAACTTTTGGCGATCCTTCTCTTCAATTAAGAACAACGACTCCAATGGAATTATTTGTTTCCAATACTAATGTAATTTCTAATGTAAATTTTGAGACTACAATTACTAACGGTGCTGGAAATGGTGTTTCTGCTTTAGTCTCAATTTCTCAAAATGGAGAAAATTTTGTTGGGTATTCTGATGAAAATGGTCAAGTCATTATTAGTCATGATTTGGTTCCGGGTGTAGCAAATCTTGTAATCTCCGGTTTTAATCTGGAAACAAAATGTTATGATGTAATTGTTCCTCCTGCTGAAGGACCATACCTCGTTATAAATTCCTGTTCTGTTAATGATGACAATAACAATCTACCGGAATTTGCTGAGACAATGAATTTCTCTTTTGAAATTGAAAATATTGGAACGGAGGCATCAAATCAAATAACTGCAATTCTTAGTTCTGAATCTGAATATATCTCTGAAATTTCAGATAATGAAGAGTTTATCAGTATTATTGATTCCGGACAAGTTTTCATTGCGGAAGATGCTTTTGAATTTTCGATTAGCAATAATGTTCCCGATCAAGAAGCAATTCTTTTTGAAATTAATATGACCGATAATACTCAAAATACATATCAAAAGTATTATACAATTTTTGTAAATTCTCCAAATTTAATTTTTGATGATGGAGGTCTTGTTTATGTCCTCATTTCAGCCGGTGATAATATTGACTTGGATTTTGCTTTAAATAATGAAGGGCATGCTGTTGCTAAGAATATTGTAATGTCTATTGAAGAAATAAATGGTATTGATGTTGAAATTTCTAATGATTTGCAGAATTTAGGTAATATCGCTCCGGAAGAAGTTATTCCTTTTTCAATTGGATTGTCTTTTGGGGATTTGATCGAAAATGGTGATATTGCTTTATTTAATGTAAATTTTGTTGGAGATGATGGTCTTGAAGTCTCTTGTCAATATGAATTAATTATTGTTGTTGAAGAAACAGAGATTACAAATCAGACAAGTTTATTGACAGATCAGTTAATTGGGAACTATCCAAATCCGTTTAATCCGATTACAGAAATTCAATATTCTGTAGGTGGGAATTCCAAATATGTGAATCTCGAAATATATAACATAAAAGGGGAAAAGATTAATACTCTTTTTGATAATATGCAACAATCAGGGAATCATACAATTATTTGGAATGGAAAGGATTATCAAAATAATGAGGTTGGAAATGGAGTTTATTTCTACAAAATTACAATTGGAGATTTTCAAAAAATCAATAAAATGATACTTCTGAAATAATTCTAATTTTAGAAAACTTGATGCAATTGGAACGCAGTCATCTTGACTGCGTGTGTTCTCTCCAATCTTTTTGAGCTTGCTTCGCAATGAATCATACGAGTACGTTTTCCTGTCTTTTTTATTATGAATTATTTTTCCCCTTTGCGTTCT
>JAOZMQ010000116.1:3628-8515 GCA_029934195.1 Candidatus Cloacimonadota bacterium
CTTTGCGTCTTTGCGAAAAAAGAAATTCTTGTTATAGAAGTTTCTTAATCAAAAACCTGCAGTTCCACAAAAAAGACAGAAGTCCCAGTTTCACGAGGAATAAAACGGGTACGTTTAAAATGAGTACGTTTAAAACGAGTACGTTTTCCTGTCTTTTTTATTATGAATTATTTTTCCCCTTTGCGTTCTTCCCTTTGCGTCTTTGCGAAAAAAGAAATTCTTGTTATAGAAGTTTCTTAATCAAAAATTTCTTTCTCATCAATTGTAATTTTAATGGAAGATGATTTCATAAATTTCTTTTCATTTTCAATTTGTCTTTTGTTTAAGGAAAATCCATAATTAGTATTTCTTAGAACTTGTTGGGCAATTTTTTCTTTATACTCGTAAATTATTCCAACACTTTCGTATCCAAATTTTGGTGAAGTATTAATCATAGTGACGCTTTGAGAAATTGCAAAAATAAAGTCATTCAAATAATTTCTATTATAAGAAGTATTAAGCAATAGGTTTTGATTTGGGTAATAAGGAAAATCATTCCTAAACCAATGTAAAATATGAAAATCGTCAGTATAGCGAAAAATATCCGGAGTATTGTAAATAGCGGCATCTATTTTGTCTTTTTGTAATGCAGAAAGCAGTTTGCTATAATTTTTATATTCAATAGATTCTAAATTTAATTGGTGTTTTTTATTAAACATTTTAAATAAAATTCTGTTTCTTTCATTAGAAATTATCCCAATTTTTTTACTATTAAGAGATTCTAAATTTTCTATGCTTTTGTGTGATAGAATCCCATCGCCTTCATTTTGGATATTATTAATTGATTTTATTGGAAAACCGTTTTGAGCATCTATCCAAGTATAAGTAAATGGAAGTATTGCCAAATCTACATATCCTCTTATCAGTGCTTTGTTTAGTACTTCTTCACTGCCATAATATTTTATGTGAATTTTATCAAAATCCAATATTTTAATATTTGCCGCAACTAAGACAGGAAAATTGGCAATATTTGATTTTACAAGTCCAAGTTTTAATTTTGAGTGCTTTTCATTTTTACACCCGAATATTATCATAATGCTTATTAAGACAAAGATGATTTTTGCAATTTTAATTTTTTTTATCATTCTCTTTTCCTCTAATGGTTCAATTGTGACCAAAATTTATTTTTTATTTAGAAATCTTATTTTATGGAAGATTTTATTGGGAGAGAGCAAAAATAATTAGCACTAACGATAGATTATCAGTTTGCCAATTTTTTCAGTTATTTCTCCATTATCCGTTCTTTTTGCTTTGATTTTGTAGATGTAAGTATTATTGGCAATTTTATCGGCGTCTTTATCTCTCAGATTCCATCTAATTTGATTGTATCCTTTTAAAAGAGATTTTGTTTTGAACGATTGAATTTTTTTCCCTGTTATTGTATATATTTTGATTGAGACATCAACAGAAGGATCTTCAATCATATCAATATTGAAAGTGAAATAAAAATCTTCTTTTCCTTTATATGGATTTGGATAAGGCAACAAATTGTTAATGACAATATCTCCAACACCACCATCACTTGAAGTAACTTCAAATTTACTATTGCAGATTGATGACTCATTTTGGTTGTCAAAAACAATTAGTTGTAAAGTGTGTTTTCCTTTAGAGATATTCTCTAATTGCCAAGATAACTCGCCGGATGAATATGAGTTTTCATCATAAATAAAACTTTCGGTAATATCAATAAAATCAGTTTCATCTTCAATATATAGAAGCATTTTATGACCGGCTGTAGAGGTTATATTAATTCCATTCAAATCACTTATTTTTGCGATGATTAATGGGCTTGAGTCAAGGTTCTCACCAGATGAATTTGTAGGTTCATTAAAAAATAGTTTAATTTCAGGTGATGCTTCATTTGGAACAGAGATTCCATGACCTGTAATATTTATGGAACTTTTATAATCCAAAAAATCTTTTCCAGTATTTGCATCAAAAAAATGTGTTACAATTTTAGCAGAGTTTCCACCAATAATATCATAAGGAACTATGAACTCACTGTGATAATCATCGTTGACTACTTTTGCTTTACCGCGAAATAAATAATTTCCTTTTTTAAGGTAATCAATGCTTAGTGTTCCGGTTGAAGTAGGCCATGTTTCAGTATGAAGTTTTTCTGAATCATAAATATAAGTAATTGCTGTTCCGTTTTTTACAGTTGAATTATCACTTTCAAAACTTCCTGAAATTTTAACTTGTTGCAGAGCTTGAAGCGTATCTTGTGTTGTAGTAAATTCTACATTTTGAAAAGATTTCGGAGGAAAAACAGGTAAAAGTGGATCTCCGAGAAGTATATATTTCTGTGAATTTGTAGTAGAATCATTTGCAGGAAAATCATTTTTTGATAATAAGATAGCTTTACCAAGAAGATTTCTCTGATTAAATGTATATTTATAAATTCTATTTACTAAATCTTTATTTGGGCTTCCATAAGTTGGGCGTGAGGCTGTAAAAGTAGCAATTGCTCCACCGTTTTGATTATACAAAAGAAGTTCTCCCATTGAATCAAAATGGTAGTTGTCAAAGAGTCCATTACTACAAGAAGCTGAAATGAAAAATGGCAAATGATCTCTATTATTTAACAAAGAAATATCTGAATTTGCAAAATAGCCTTCATCACCAAGAATATCATAAGCTGCGTGACCGGTATAAATCCAAGCTAAACGACCTTCGTTTAACTTATTAATCAGTTTTTCACGGACTTCCGGTTTTTTATGAAATGCATCCAATTCATATTCTATACTATAAAGCTTATCAATATTAATTGATTTATTGAGAGTTATAGCATTTGCTTCAGCCTCTCTTGTATGTGCTGTATCATTTACCCTACCACTATGATATTGGTCATCGGCTGAAATTAAAATCGTATTATTCCAAAGTCCGGGTTTATGATTTGATAGATAATTTCTAACATTCTCTATCATAATTGATAATTGTTCAGGAGTTTGTGCAGGATATCTACCGAGAGCAAATTCTGGTTTTGAATTATTATTTAAAAAAGCAAAATAATCATCACTCGCAATACTATATAAATTTTCATTACTCTTATCACTGAATTTCTGATATACAATAATGTTCCCTTTTTCAGAAGTAGAAGCAGAAAAATTTCGCCAATCACTAATTCCGGAACCGAGTAAAATTCCATACTCAAAATGTTCTTCTCCGAGTGAGAATAAAACCTGCTTAAAAAAAGTTCTTATTGCATTAGGATCTGGCATTCCACCATTGAATTGATCGAAAATGTCTTGTTGATCTACAACTAAAGCTTTAACATTAGAGAACTCTTCATGTATATTTGCCAATTCTTCTGCTTGTGAAAGAAATTTATCCGGACTGATTATAATTAAATTTGTTTCCGGATTTTGGTTGAGTTCAGCTACCAGATCTTTTGGATTGTAGGAATTAATTAATGGCATTGATTGGTAATCGTTGTCATCTACGACCCAATATTTCGTGTAAGATATTCCATTTCCGATAAAATTAAAACCGGTAGAAGTTGGATTCACACTAACAAGATTTACCTCATTAAAACGATTTACTTCAAAAACTAAAACATCATTTTGTGAAGATTCAAATGTATAAGAAATATCTTTATAAATATCGTTATTGTCAATATTTAGAACAAAAGCTTCTTCATCTTTTATTAATTTTTGATAATATTCTACAAAATAAAAATCAAAGTATTTGGTGAAATTAGCTGAGTTTACGATTTCAACCTCAAATTTATTACTTCCTTCTTGAAAAGTTGCATTTGTATAATCGAAATATTGCTGTCCTTGCCCTGTATAACTTATAGTCTGGGAATTTAATTGTGTAGAATTTACCTTAACATTGCAATAACCATTTGAATAATATTCATCTATTTCACGTATTGAGAACCCAATTTTTGTGTCCTGATTTTGGTCTAAATTTTTTATAGTAAAATTATATTGAAAAGAAGTATCGCCAAATCCACTCAAAAGATTCCAATACCAAGAAAAACCTCCATCTGTACGGCGAATTGATTCTTGTTCAAAATGAAGTTTTTGCCTGTGATTTGTACGAATATTACCGGAAGAAGAATGCGAAATAGTTTCAATTCTTTTCGGTGGATTAAGATTATCTTCACCAAAAGTAAGCCAATAAACTGTGTCACCGGAATAAGGATTATAATAATGTATAGGAAATTTAGCAGATTCAAGTGGCTCATTCATGTTGTATCCATCTCGATCTTGGGCATAAAAAAGGAAGTATTCGTGTTCGTCAAAACTGGAATTTGCAATTGTCTCATTGAAATAGAGCGGGATTTCCTGGAATTTGTATCCGCCATCACCATAATTATTTGCGAAAGTATTCATCATTTTGCCACCGGTAGAAAAAATTCTAATTGTGGCAGGATCAATATCTGAAAGATTTAAAGATGAAATATCTTTCAAGTCATCAAACATCAATTTATATATTCCGTCTTTATTTATCGAAAACTTAAACCATTGCGGGAACATTGAAAAGTCAGCATATTCAATATCAGCTCGAATTTTGCCTCTCCAATATTTTCCTGTCTCATAATTCAAAAAAGTTTGCTTATAGAGTGATTGATAGGCATCATGTATATTAGCTCTTTTAGTTTTATCACCAAATAATGAAACTGAAATCTTGATATTATCGTAAACTGATAATTCATTTTTTGAGTAATTATACGCAAATGGAGAAATCTTTATTGATGCTGTTTCAAGTGTTCTATAACGATTTTTTGAATTAATTTGTGCTATTTGTTGTTGGCTGTCTGCATATAATTTATTGTCAATTTTGTACTTAAAAGAATCAGTTCTTTTTTCATAAAATGGAAATGGTTTTATAGGTTTTGTA
>JAOZMQ010000117.1 GCA_029934195.1 Candidatus Cloacimonadota bacterium
AGAAGCGACATCTATGTAGCCCAATGCGTTAGCGTTGGGTAAAGAAAAAAAAGAATCAAGCTACAGAGTAGCGACAAAAAAAGGAAATTTAGAAAAAGTTAGTTTTCGTTCAAAGACTAAATAAGGAGATAAAATAATGGCAGTTAAAGGCAAAGACGCTGCATTGAAAACAGCGATATCACAATTAGAAAAAAAATATGGACTTGGTGCAATTATGAGAATGGGAGATAAACCCAAACTTACTGTGGATATAATTCCAACTGGAGCTTTGAGCCTTGATTCCGCTTTAGGAATTGGTGGTATTCCAAAAGGAAGAATTACTGAAATTTATGGAGCTGAGGCTTCAGGTAAAACAACAATTGCTCTTCATATTGCAGCAGAAGCACAAAAATTAGATGGCACAATTGCATTTATTGATGCCGAGCATGCACTTGATCCTATTTACGCTCATAGGCTCGGTGTTGATACTAACAGCATGCTTATATCTCAACCGGATGGAGGCGAGCAAGCACTGGAAATTGTTGAAACTCTTGTAAGAAGTAATGCGATTGATCTTATTATTGTTGATTCAGTAGCGGCTCTTGTACCACGAGCTGAAATTGAAGGCGAAATGGGAGATTCTCACGTAGGATTACAGGCAAGATTAATGTCACAAGCTTTAAGAAAATTAACCGGAATTGTTAGTAAATCAAATACAGCAGTAATATTTATTAATCAAACAAGAATGAAAATAGGGGTTCCTCCTTATGTAAATCCTGAAACTACAACCGGTGGCGTGGCTCTCAAATTCTATTCTTCTATACGGTTAGAAGTAAGAGCTTCAAGCTCTATAAAAAATACTGGTTCAGTATCCGAGATTATTGGAAAAATCACAAAAGTTAAAGTTGTGAAGAATAAATTTGCTCCTCCTTTCAAAGTAGCTGAATTTCCAATAATATTTGGGCAAGGAATTTCTCATCTTGATATTATCATAAATTTGTCAGTCGATAATGATATTATCAAAAAAAGTGGCTCTTGGTTCTCTTATGGTGACAATAGACTTGGACAAGGTGGAGAGAAAGTAAAAAAATTCTTGCTTGAAAATCCAGAAATTATGAAAGAAATTGAAGAAAAAGTAAAAAAGATTTTGAATTTGAATCATGAAGATGAAGAAGAAAATAACAATAAAAAATAAGCTGAACACAAAAACATACTTTATTGTTGAAATTGATAATGAAGATTGGGGAATTCTTGATAGAAGAACTCTTCAATCTTTTTTTTTAATTGATGAAAAGATAAATTTCGTTGATGAGAAGCAAGAAAAAGAAATTATTTTTGCTATAAAAAAATTTTGCTGGGGTAAATTACTGGATTTTATTGCAAGAAGAGAACGAAGTGTTTGGGAATGCGAGCAATATTTAAAACGTAATTTTTTGCATTCTTCTTTAAGCCATGAACTAATTGAAAATGCAAAGCAAAAAAATTATCTAAATGAGATTAGATTTTGTGAAATGTATATTCAATCTTTAATGAGAATTGGAAAATCAAAAATTGAGATTAAGCATAAATTGTTTACTCGTGGAATAAGTGATAGTTTGCTTACTGATTTTTTGGATAAGTTTTTTACTCAAGATAAAGAAATTGAAATAATCAAAGTAAATATAGAAAAAGCAAAAAAAAAGTATCAGAAATATGATTCTAATATTGCTCGAAATAAAATCATTAGTTTTATGATACGAAAAGGATTTCAATATTATCATTTCATTGACTATATATCAGATACCACAATATAGATTTGACTGGTTATAAAAACGTATTTGTTTTATTCCTCGTGGGCAACTCTAAAATTCAGTTTTTGCAGGGACTTCGGGATTTTTGCTTGCGCTTCACATTTATTTGTAAGTTTGTAACCAAGATGGTTACATTACCATTTTTGTATTTTCTCGCTTCACATTTATTTGTAAGTTTGTAAACGTAAGCTATTTAAAGGATTAGCGGGAAAAGAGAATTATGCGGTCTGGAGTTCTGAAAATAAATTGTTGATTTGTAAATGTTATTTTTAATAGTAATAAATAAAAGGGTTGAGTTTGAATTTTATATCTCAAACTCAACCTTGATTTCTAATAATATAGTCTTTCAAATAGCCAATTGACCTTTGAAATTATTTCTTCGCAATTTCCTTAAAATTTAAGATAAGATTGAGTATTATACCTACAACAGCAGCAAGTCCTAATCCTACTAAATGGATGTTTCCAATTACTAATTCTGCTTTACCAATACCTAAAACAAGCATTGCAGCAGTAATCATAAGAATTTTTGCATTGGTAAAATCTACTTTATGATCAACCATATTTTTAATACCAATTGATGAAATCATACCAAATAAAAGAATAGAAATTCCTCCAATTACTGGTCCTGGAATCGTTGCAATAATTTGTGTAAATTTTGGGATAAAAGATAAAATAATTGCAAATCCTGCAGCAATTCTCATAATTATAGGATTAAAATTTCCTGTAAGAGCAACAGCTCCGGTATTTTCACTATACGTTGTATTGGCTGGTCCACCAATAAGAGCTGAAATTGTAGTAGCAATACCATCTCCCATCAAAGTTCTATGAATCCCCGGTTCTTTGATAAAGTCTTTGCCAACCACATTTCCAATAGCAAGAACATCGCCAAAATGTTCAACAATTGTTACAATTGCAATTGGTACAATCATTGAGATTGAACGAGTACTAAAAGTCGGTAACGAGAATTTTGGAATACCAAACCAAGCAGCTTCTTTTACAGCTGTAAAATCAACAATTCCGATGATAATTGACAATATATATCCGGAAATCAAAGCAATTAAAACAGGAAGCATTGACAGAAGCTTCTGCCCTATTTTCTCAAAGTAGATTTTTACAAAAACAGCAACTGCAAAAGTGAAAAGAGCAATACCCCAACAACCATTAACTCCTATCTTTTCAACAATTTGAGCAGCAAAAGTTCCATTTGCATTATTAATTGCAACCGGTGCCAAAATAAGACCGATAAGAACAATAATTGGACCAGTAACAAAGGGGGGCAAAATCTTATGCAAAATTTTGGGGTCAATAAATTTAAAGATGATAGCAACAACAACATACAATAAACCGGCTATGGCAATACCACCTAATGCCTCTGGTATCGAACCTCCTGATGCTTTTGAAACTGCAATTATTCCCGGAATAAATGCAAATGATGAACCTAAAAATACTGGTACTTGAAATTTTGTAATAAAATGAAACAAAAGAGTTCCGAGTCCTGCTGCAAAGAGTGTTACTCCAACATCCAGTCCGGTTAAAAGTGGCACTAATACAGTGGCTCCAAACATAACAAATGTATGCTGGAATCCGAGTATTACATTTTTTCCATTAAAATCTTTCATAAATCTTCCTTATTTCTTTTGAAATTAACTAACAATATTGATAGTCAATTATAACAAGTCTCATAAAAATTTTTCTTTCAAATACAATTTAATGTCTATCAAGATTATTTTTATCAACTTGTAATTATCAATTTAACCATCACAAAAAAGTTTATATGCTAAATTTAAGAATGACGTACTCTTTCTATTTTTAACTTAAACTTTTAAATGAAGGAATTTAATTATGAAATTAACAATTCATTGATACTATTTTATTTACAAATTCAAATAGCTTTTCATCTTTGTTAAATTTTCCGGAAAATTGAATTCCAAAAGGTAAAGATTCAATTTTTCCAAAAGGTATTGATAGTGTTGGTACACCTGCATAAGTCCAAGGTAAATTCATTATAGGATTTCCCGTTGAATTCAATCCTCTAAGTGCAGTTGTTGGTGCTGATGGAGAAATCCATAAATCAATATCATTCTCTATCTGCAATTTTTCTAATTCAGCACAAATTTTTCTTCTTCCGCCAATTGCTGATAACAGTGTTTTCATCGAAACACTTTTTCCTTTATCAATCAATTCTAAAGAAGCTTGATGATATTTATTTTTGTATTCAAGAACCCAATTTTTATGAACTTCCGCAAACTCTGCAGCATTCATTAGTCGATGTTGATTATTAATTTCTTCAATATTATCAAAAACTGGAATATCTTTTATGATAAAACCTTTTTGTTTCAAATCTGAAATAACTTCTTCAAATTTAGCAATTACCTTTTGGGAAGCTTGTTCTAAATACTTTCCAGTTGGAATTCCTAAAACAGGTTTTCTTGCAACTTTAACTTTTGGAAAATTCCATTTTTTGCAAAGAATAGAAGCTATTATTTTACTTCCTTTTAAATCCTGAGTAAAAAAGCCAACATGATCGGCAGATTTAGAAAAAGGAATAACTCCATTTACAGAAATTCTATCAAAAGAAGGTTTGAACCCAATATTTCCACAAAATGATGCAGGACGAGAAATCGATCCAATTGTTTGAGTTCCTAAAGTTAAAGGACAAAATCCCGCAGTAATTGCTGCTGCTGAACCACTGCTTGATCCCCCCGGAGTGAATTCAAAATTGTGCGGATTGCAAGTTGCTCCCGGATGAAAATAAGCAAATTCAGTAGTAACAGTTTTACCAAGAATCAAACATCCATTTTCTTTGAGAATGGAAACAACTTCTGATTCTTTTCCCTTAAAAATTTTAGGAGGTAAATTTGAACCGCCTTTTGTTTCAAATCCATCCACCAAAAAAATATCCTTTACTCCAATTGGTATTCCAAATAAAATAGGTCTTTCTTGTGGGTTAGGAAATTTTAAATAAAGTTCTTTCAAATCTTGATGAAGACGTTTTCTTCTATTTTTTTCTGGTAAAAACGCCTTTATTTTATCATTCCATTTATCTAATTTATCACAAAGAGAATCAATTAAATTTTCAGAAGAAATATCTCCTTTTTGCATTTCATCAATTATTTTTGATAATGAACATTCTGAGAGATATTTCATTAAATAACACCATCTTTTACCAATTGTGCAATTTTTTCTTCATTATAATTAAGATATTTTGCAAGAATTTTTTTCGTATGTTCGCCAAGTTTCGGAGCTGATTCCCGTGTTTTATTTTCAGGAATTGAAGTCATTTTGATAGGATTACCGGCAATTTTAGTGATACCTGCAATATCATCACTCACTTCTACAATCATATTTCTAGCAATTATCTGCTCATAATCTATAACTTTATCAATTGAATTTATTGGTCCACAAGGAATTCCTTTAGATTGTAAAAGATTGAGCCATTCTGAAACAGTCTTTGTTATAAATATTCTATCTAATAAAGGAATTAGAATTTCAATATTATCTGTTCTATCTTTATTACTTGCAAATAAAGTGTCGGAGATCAAATCTTCTCTTTCTATTACATTACAAAATTTGACCCAAAGATTGTCGTTCCCAATCGGTAAAACAAAATATTCATCTTTTGCTTTAAAAGCCTGAAAAGGTGTTATTGTAGGATGTCTATTTCCAACCGGAGCCGGTGGTTTTCCATCAACTTGATACCTCACAATAGCATTTTCTAATAAAGCAACCTGACAATCTAACATTGCAATATCAATTTTTTGACCCAATCCTGTTTTCTCTCTTTGATACAAAGCTGAGGTTATTCCTATAGAAGTAAATAGAGAAGTTCCAATATCACCTATGGACATTCCAACTCTTGTTGGTGGAGAATCTGCCCAACCTGTAATACTCATCATTCCCCCCATTGCCTGAACCAACATATCGTAAGCAGGTTTTTTGGAATCAGGACCTGAATGTCCAAAACCGGATGAAGCAGCATAAATTAATTTTGGATTTATCTTTTTTAAAACATCATATCCAATACCTAATTTTTCCATTGTTCCCGGCCGAAAGTTTTCAATTATAATATCAAAATGTTTGACCATTTCTTTAATAATTTTAATTCCTTCTGTAGATTTGAGATTAATAGTTATGCTTTTTTTCCCTCTGTTTATACTTATAAAATAAACACTTTGCCCATTTTTGAATGGACCAAAATGTCTCGAATCATCGCCTTTTTTAGGCATCTCTACTTTGACAATCTCTGCTCCAAGTTCATTTAAAACCATCGTGCAATAAGGACCTGCAAGTATTCGTGAAAGATCAAGTACTTTTATACCTTCAAGAGGTTTTGTCATTTATTTCTCCTTCATTCTTAAATAAGTTAAAGCAACTTTTTCTTTTGTAATTGGCATTGATTTTATTCTAACACCAATTGCATCTTGAAGAGCATTAGCAATCATTGGAGCTGCCGGTATCATTGTGTGTTCACCAACACCACGAGCCCCAAAAGGTCCATCAGGTTGAGGAACTTCCACAATAATCGGTACAATTTCATCTGGAATATCTTTTGCAGTGGGAATTTTGTAATCGGTAAAATTAGGATTGAGCATTTTTCCTTTTTTATCAAAACGCATATCTTCATAAAGAACTGTTGCGAGTCCTTGAAGAAGTCCGCCAGTAATTTGTCCTTTTACCAAAGATGGATTGATTGCTTTTCCAACATCAATTGCTTCTACTGCTTTTAGTATTTTCATCTCGCCAGTGTCTTCATCAACTTCCAAATTAATTGCAGCAGCCCCAACAGTATAATGTACATTTGGATGACCACCTTGACTTGTCTCTGGATCGCTGTTTGCAGAAGTATATTCCGGCATAAAGGTTCCATGTCCCATGATTGGACCACCTTTAAAAGTGCTGTCTTCCGCTTGGATTCCGTTAATTACAAAATCTCTTAAAGGTAATTCAAAACTTGGTTTAGTTTTACATTTAACTTTCTCGTCTTCTAAAAAGAGCATATCTTTTGGTAAATATAGTGTTCTCGAGACTACGTCAAAAATTTGATTTCGAGCATCAATTGCCGCTTTTCGGACAGCATTTCCACACGACCAAGTGACATGAGAAGCTACTGTTTGCCATTCATAAGGATTTCTATCTGTGTCAGGATTTTCTGTACGAATTTTTGAGATAGGAACTGTTAATATTTCGGCAGCAATTTGTGCCATAACAGTGAGATACCCCTGCCCCATATCCATACCAGAAACAAGAATATTAATGCTTCCATCTTCACTGAATTTTAGAAATGCAGCCGATGAGGCATTTGGTGGCATTGCCGGAGCTTTCCAGATAAGTGAAAATCCTTGACCAATTTTTTTGTATGGATCATTAGATTTCTTCTTATTCCCCCATTCGATTTCTTTTGCGACTTTATCAATACATTCAATGAGCCCATTTGGATTCATTGGAACTCCGTAAGCTAAAGTATCGTCTTCTTTTATTGCATTCATTTTTCTAATTTCTACAGCATCAATGTTTAAATAATCTGCAATTCTATTAATATGAGATTCAAGTCCAAACATAAATTCAGAATATCCAAAACCACGATAAGCTCCACAAGGAGGTAAATTTGTGTAAAGACAAACGGAATCTATGGAAATATTGTGAAAACGATATGGACCAATTGCCGAAAGCCCAACAGCATTTACAACATTTGCTCCATATTCTGCCGAAGCTCCGGTATCCCAATAAAGTTTATGATCAATTGCTGTAAATGTACCGTCAGTTTTTACACCAATTTTTAGTTTGGCAATTACACCAAGTCGTTGAGAAGTATTATAAAATTCTTGCTCACGAGACCAAATAATTTTGACTGGACTTCCTTTTACTTTTGTAGCAATAGCAGCTGCGAGAATTTCCATTGATACTCCTGCTTTTCCACCAAAACCACCACCGATGGAAGGAGCAATTACCCGAACATCTTTATTCGTAAATCCAAGAGGTGCAAGAGATTCTGCAAATAAATTTCTTTGTGTATGTGGTGATTGAGAAGATGCCCAAATGGTTAATCTATCTGAAAGATCACATAAACCAACAGCAGCATGAGTTTCAATCGGACAATGTGAGTAACGAGGAACCATATAAGTATCTTCCAAAATATAATCTGCTTCTTCAAACCCTTTTTGAATATCACCACGCCGAGTTTTTCGCCAATGAGCAATATTTGTATTTGCTTGCGGGAAAAACCACGGGACATGTGGATAATTTTCCAAATCAGGATGAATAAGAGGTGCATCACTTTTAAAAGCTTCCATTTGATCTAAAATAGCTGGCATTGGCTCATAATCGATTTTAATAAGTTTTGCAGCTTGTTTGGCTGTTTTAACATCTCTTGCTACAACAGATGCAATTTGCTGACCGATATAATGAACCGTATCCATCGCAAAAATAAATCTGTCTTTCATATATAAGCCAAATTTATAAGGAAAATCTTTTCCTGTAAATACGCCAACAACTCCTGGAAATTTTTCAGCTTCTGTAGTATCTATATTCAGAATTTTGGCATGAGCTTCTGTACTTTCTACAATTGCTGCATAATGTAAATTTGGTCCAAATTCTAGATCATCTGTGTATCGCGTTGCTCCGGAAATTTTCTCTTTTCCGTCAATACGAATAGATGGCTTTCCAACATGTTTTAATGTATCCATAATAACTCCTTAGTCTTTGAGATGAATACTGTTTTGATTACTGAGTAATAC
>JAOZMQ010000118.1 GCA_029934195.1 Candidatus Cloacimonadota bacterium
GTACTATTTTAGTAATAACATTTTGTGTGTCAAATTGAATATTATTGCAATAGAGTAAATGGAACACACTATAATTAGCTGTAATATAAAAGATTAACCACCTTAAAAAAGATTCGTAGTTTCTGACCTTAAATCTTTTTTTGTAACAACAGACCTTTCAGATAATATCCTTCAGGAAAATTTGTAGAAACAGAATGATCCATTGCTTGAGAAAATCTTTTTACAATAAAAGTTTCACAATTTGCATCAAGAGCAGCATCAGAAACAATTTTTTGGAAAAGATCAGAAGTCATTAAGCCGGAACAAGAAAAAGTAAAAAGAAAACCACCGACCTTCAATAATTGAAATGCAAGCATATTAATATCTTTATAACCACGAGCTGCTTTATTTAGATGATATTTTGAATCTACAAATTTAGGAGGATCAAGAATAATTACATCAAATTGTTTTCCGATTTCTCTATATTCTCTCAAGACCTTAAAAACATCTCCGACAACATATTCAACTGAATGATTCTGTAATTTATTTAATTTTTGATTTTTTTCTGCTAATTCTAATGCAGGAGCAGAAGAATCGACATTTACAATTGATTTTGCTTCACCGTTTAGGGCATGAATTCCAAAACCGCCACTATAAGAAAAACAATTCAAAACATCTGCATTTTGACAATATTTACCAATTGAAATTCTGCTTTCTCTTTGATCAAGATAATAGCCTGTTTTATGACCATTTTTAACATCTACAAAGAGTCTTACTTTATCTTCTAAAATGGTGATTAAATCATCAGGTTCTTTACCGTACAACAAACCTTTTATCGGTATAAGACCTTCTTTTTTTCTAATAGCTACATCTGAACGCTCATAAATTGATTCAGGAGAAAAGATTTTTTTTATAGCCTCGACAATTACTGGTTTCCATTTTTCAGCACCTGCAGATAAGAATTGACATACAAAAATATCATTATATCTATCTATTATTAGTCCGGGCAGATTATCTGATTCAGCATTCACAATCCGATAAGCAGATGATGAAATTCCCTTTAGAATAAATTTTCTATTCTTATAAGCCTTTTGAATTGTTCTTTCAAAAAAATCGGAATCAATCTTTTCTTCTTCTAAAAATGTCCAAACACGTACTCGAATTTGAGACTTTTCTGAATAACTTCCGCGTGCAATCCAATTACCTTTTAAGGAGAAGATTTCGATAGTATCTCCACTTACAGGATTTCCTTTTACGGTTTCTATGGCTCCAGAAAATACCCAAGGGTGTTTTCTCAGAAGGGATTTTTCTCTTTTAAATTTCAAGATTATTCTTTTCATTTTATCCTCAATATCTTTTTTCAAATTCCAATAACCATTTTTTTCTGTAACTACCACTGGAATATTTAAACAAATTATTATTTTTTCCAAGAACTCGATGGCAAGGAATTATTATTAATAATTTGTTCTTTCCAACGGCATTACCAACTGCTCTTACAGCTTTAAAATTGTCAATTCTTATTGCAATTTGCTGATAAGTTTCAGTCTTTGCATAAGGAATTTTATTTATTTCTAACCAAACTTTCTTCTGAAATTCTGTTCCTTGTAGAAAAAGATTTAGGTCAAATTTTTTCCTTTTCCCACAAAAATATTCTTCCAATTGTAGGATAGTTTTCCTAATACAATCATTGAGTAATTCTTTCTTATTAATATTCTCAATAAAAGAAACAGAAAAAATGAAATCTTCTTTACTCAAAATTTCCATAAAACCAAGGGGAGATTTATAATATCCGCAATATAAATCTCCCTTATTTGATACTTCCAATTTCATTTAATTATTTTAGCAAAGTAGCTCTTTTAACAGCATTATTTTTATCAGTTTCAATCTTGAAAAAATAAATTCCGGAGCTGACATTCTTTTCATAAGAATCTTTACCGTTCCATTCGACTGTATGGTAACCGGCATTTCTTGGAGAATTAACTAATTGTTTTACCAATTTTCCTTTTACATTATACACAGCGATATTACATTTTTGTGTATCATTTGGAAGTGTAAAATAAATCTCCGTTTTAGGATTAAAAGGATTGGGATAATTTTGTGAAAATGAAAATTCTAAGGGTGCTATTTCCGGATTCTCATTTTCAACCACTAAATCTAATTCAAGTTCATTTGAATGGAAGCTTTCTTCATTGTTGGTAGATATTGCTGTTACATAAATCCGATAATGACCCGAAGAAAAAAGATCAAAAGAAAATTCAGGATCTAAAGAAGATTGAGTACTCAAAAATGAATTCCAGTAAATATATATATTGAAATGGTCTAAATCAAAATTTCTTTCATCTCTAAATTTTCTTGTCTGATTATTTACACTAATTAATTGGTTTAAGAATTCCCAAGTTAAAAACATCGTATCATTTTCAAGAGAATATTCAAGATTTGTAGGTGTAGTCATCATTTCCATTGCAAAATCTTGAATAATTCCACTTCCCCCATTGACTATTATATTTTCAGCTACAGATGTTAAATATCCGTTCATCGAAGCTGTCACCGAATAAGTTCCCGGGTTTGAAACAAGATGATAAAACCCTGTTTGATCCGGATTTATATAATTATCTCCATTAGAAATTCTGACATCTGTAATATCTCCGATCCCGTCCAAAAATACATGACCTTCAATAAATCCGGGTTCTTGTCGCATTTCATAAATCTCGATATTATCAACTGCGAGAATATCAGTATCATCAGATGTGAAAAACGTCCAAATTAAATAATAATTTCCGGAGTTCATATTTTTTTCTACAATACAATCTACAAAATTTGGTTCGTCCATATGCTGTGAATCATTGTTAATCATTGTTGTTATTCCTTCATGAGTAACATAAGTACGAAAATTACCGCCATTTAAAATCCGATAATTGAATTTCAATTTTAACCGAATAACATTGTCTGCTTGAAAATAGTTTGTAACATCATAAATTAAATTCATTCCCGGATATGAGAATATAGCTTCATTTCCTGTTCCACCCGCAAGATTATCTTGACCGATTTCACTCATAATGATGTTCCAATTTTGTGCCTGTTGGGCTGGATCTTCAAAATCTTCACTAAAAATAAGTTCATAAAAACCAATAAGATAATAAAATGTATTTTGAGTGTGAATATTATTGTAATTCATATCCAAAAAGATGTCAATATTTGTGCCATTTAGGATAGAATCATCAGCATTGATGTCACAAATAATATGAAGAGAATCTTCAGTAATTGTGTCAAAAATAAAAGTTGATGGCTCAAAAGAAATACCTCCAAAATTTGATGAGATTTGAATTTGGCAATCTTCGAGATCAAGATAGGAATCTTTTAGTAATAGAATATCTAAAACACCTGATTCTCCCGGTTCTAATTGGTTGTCATTACCATCAGTAATATTAGCTTCAATAAAAACTAATTCCGGAGCAAAAACCTGCATTGGTAATTCAATATTTTTATGAAGATTAGAATATTCTATTGATAGATTTAGAAGTGCTTCTGTTTTATTTGGACAATTCTCAGAAATTTCCATAATTAGAGGCTGTGAAAGAGAGCCAATTTCATTGAATAATAAATCATTTACGATCGCATTATTTTGGGTAATTGTTATAAATTCATTTTCACAAGAAATTTCTACTTCAATATTTTCAGCAATACTCAAACCGAGATTTTTTAAATCCAAATAAATTTCAATTGTTTCATTGTAGTCCGGAATCCCATTTTCATTACCTCCAATATCATTGTAAGTGATGTTTTCAATAACAAGAAATGGAGTTTGCGGAGGACTAACCGGACCGGAAACCATCAAAGCCATTTCATTTTCGAGATTTTTTGCAGTTATAGGATATTCATTGGAGTATGTATATTCTAAGCCAATTTCCGCTGTATGGTCTATAATCCCGATTGTACAAAATTCTCCATGCTCAATTTCCTGACTATTATAATTACCGCTATCGGTGTTATGAATTTCTTTGTATTGAAATTTTATTTCGCTGTCACCAAGATAAGTTTGCTGATATTCCGAGTCATAAAGAATTGCTTGAAATGTTTGAACAGAGTTATCAAATCTACTCAATAATCTTGACCACTCAATAACCATTGCTTGTTCATTTTCATCATATTGGTAGCAAACATGTCCGTCAGTGATAATTAAATCGTCCCAGAAAGGAGCAATCAAAGGATTTGGTACAAGCGGTCCGGGGATTGGCCAATTCATCCATTCAAAAGAATATTCATCTCCGAGCATTATAAAACCATTTGAAGAGATAGAAATGCAATCATAAAATAATCCATAAAATTTGAATTGAAATGGAAGGTCAATTACTTTAACATCACCACTTCCCTCATAATCATTATCAACCATTTCTAATTGAATTCCAGTGCCTCCATAAGCCGGATCTATTTCAATCCAATTGTAAATAGGAGTAGCTTCAAACCCTTCATCTTCATCATCAAAAATATAATATCCATATTCATCTGGACCGGTCGGATCGTTGATGTCAACTTCTCCAACAACAAGAGTAAAATGATATTCCAATAAAACTCCATCAGAATTATTTAATGAAAGAAGTAGAGAAATTTCAGTTCCTGCAAGACAATCTTCTGAAGCAGAAACAATAAAAGTGTCTTCGGTATTATTGATAAACTCTCCAATTTCGATAGTTCCGAAATTTGAATCCTCATCGATAATTGTTAATAAATCATTATTAGAAGAAATTTCGGCAACAATGTTTTCATAATTCATACTTCCGGTATTATTCAAAGTTAAAACTAATTCTGCTTCTTCTCCCGCGATTAAAAAATTCTCATTATTCAAAATTTCAATATTAGAAATTTCAATTTGGGGACCGGATACTTCAAGACAAAATTGTACGTTCCAATTTCCAGAATCAGAAGAAATATCTAAGTCAAAATTGATATTTTCATTATTTGGGCACAGAGGAGAAATATTTAAGATGACATTGTCGTTTGATGTTTTGCTCTCTCCGGAATTAATATTTTCAAATGATAAATCTTCGGATGTTATTTCAATATATTCATTATTTGTAGAAATAATTGCGGTTACATTTTCTTCCAAATAATCACCATTATTTTTCAAACTAATTTTAAATGAAGCTTCTTTACTAACTTGAAAATCTTCCAATTCTGTTACTTGATCAAAGCCAATAAATGAGTGAGAATTTAGGAGAGAAAAATTTCCAAGATGTGGAAGATAATTTTTTTTAGTCACAGTCAAATCTGCTGTTAACATTTCATTTCCATCAAAAAATAAGGTTACTTCTCCAGCAGAATTTGTGTAATCAGATGTAAAAATAACATCATTTTCAGAAACAGCGGTAACCCAAGCATTTTCAATATAACTTCCATTCAAATCTGAAACTGTAACATTTATTGAATTTAAGCCAACCGGAATTTCTTGCGGATAATCTACCACCAATTCAACCGGAACTTTTGTCCATAATTCCATTCCGGGATCGCCAAGAAGGTTCTTCCCAAGCGTGTACCAATCTACATAATTATTGGGATTAGACGGGTAACTATTGAATAAACAGAGTTTACCAAAGTTTAAAGCAGCTGCAAAATTGGAAACTTCCAAACTATAAACGGCATGCCCAATTCCGGCAGTAATAATATTGTTAAAGCAAGTATGAGTTGCAGTTGAAGATCCTATAACCGAGACAACGCCTTTTGGAGAAGCCGGAGTTCCAGCCCTAAGAAATTCTTCTACAAATGATGGTGTAGGATTTGCAAAAGGACCGGTATAACAGGTAATAGCAGACATTATTGGGATTTTGTAATAATTTGTGAGCTCTTCTGTATTTTGTGGTTGCCAATTACTAAAGGTTCCAAATCCTCTGTAAAAAAATGTTCCTACACCATTGTTTAAAGATTGTGACATATTATTGATTAAAGGTTCTTCATACACTTTTGTAATATTCATTGTCGGATTGAAGGCAAGCATCTCATCTGCAATATAATCCATTGTTGAAATTGTAGAAATACCCGACATATACCAATCTGCTACGAGAAGAGAATTATTCAGCCATTCTTCTGGAGATTGAGGATTTTTTTCATAATAGAAGATTTTGGAAATCATTGTTTGTAATTCTTCTCGCGTGTTAAAAGTCAATCTACCTACAAAAGCATCAGGGAAAATATCATCTCCTTCTAATAATGTATAGGGATGATCTCCATAAACTTGTTCGCCATATTCTTCATAACAGGTAGGAATAGAATATGTTCCGGTTACATCTCCAAGAATAAAAATGAATTCAGGTGGAATTTCCCAAGTATCATAGGCAGTTTGAATATAAGATTTTATGGAGTTTACATCATTTCCAATTTCACTCGTATTTAGAATATTTACAACATATCCTTTACGATGTTTCCATTTTGCAAGATATTGAATATCGGACAAAATAGTCTGATTTCCATTATAAATAAACAAATAAGAACCATTAGAATATTCTTCCCTATTATTATTTTTCACTTCATTAATGACAATATTCTTTGCCATATTATTGAATATTTTTGATTTTTTCCCATGAGACTTTAAGGAAATTCCATTGGAATCATAAATATAATTGAGAGTGATTTTGATTCTTTTAATGATTATAAGTTCTTTTTTTACAGGATTATATCTAAAAGGATTTACTAATATTCTACTAAAAATATAATCCCGCATAATAGATTGATTGGTTACTTCAAAAATATTTTCTGGAAAGAAATTGTCTGTTGCGTATAATTCTCGATTTATTTGAAATTCTCCAAAACTTTCCTCTGTTGAAAGTAATAATTTTTGGCTTGGAATTATATTCACATCTTTGATAGTTTCTTGCGATATAATTTCGATATCATATTCAATTTTTCTTTTTTCAGGGATATTTACTAATTGAGAAAAAATTGGAACATCAGGATCTCCAATAGCAAAATTGCCGGAAATTTCCTTATTTTTAAAGATTTCAATTCTTTGATAATCTTCATAAAGTGTTGTTTGTAGTGAATATTCAGGTAAATTGAATTCTAATATTGTGGAATTATCATCATCTGAAAGACATGTAAATTCTGTTGTTTGATATGAAAATAATTGAGTCATAATGACTAACAAAATGATAAAGAAGTAACTTCTCTTTTTCATAAATTCTCCCTTGTTATATTTATTTTTTTTAAGCAGATTAAATTCAAATGGGAAATAAGTATTAAATCTTACTTTTTTTTGCATTAAATACTGAAATTTATTATAAAAATGATATAGCGTAAATTATTGAAAAATAAATAAATATTCTGTTATATTTTACTAAATCACTTTGAGACAATATTTTAGCATCTAAAATTACATTTGATCCCTACAATTTCTATGTATCTTTTTTCTATAAATTAATAATTATCAGAGATTTAAACAAATTTCATTCCAGATTTGATTTTTTTTTAAAAGGCTTTTTATGGAAACGCAAGCATCTGACTTGCCTCTTTGACAGCTGAAAGCAGGCGTTCACGGCTTATCTTTTCCATTCAGAAACTAAAGTTAATTTGACATCTCAAAATATTTGAAAAACAAAGATTTGACATATTTTACTAATGAGAATCATTTGCAACAAGAAGGAGAAAATATGAATGATTATAGTAAAATATTTACAGATTTTCTGTTAAGAAAAGAAATGAAGTTCACAAATTCTAGAAAAATTATTCTTGATACTGTTTTTAGTCTTCATGATCATTTTGATATTGAAACTCTATATGAGACAATCAAAACAAAACACAATAATGTATCACGAGCTACAATATACAGAGCAATTCCATTGTTAATTGAAGCCGGATTATTAAAAAAATCACTGCGTTCTTTATCAAAAGATAAATACGAACACATTTTTGGTCATCCGAGTCATTTGCATCTAATATGTGATAAGTGTGGGAAAATTATCGAAGAAGTTGATAAAGATGTAGAAAATCTATTAAATAAAATTGCTATAAAATATGATTTTAAGATTAAAGAAGTTAATGTTAGCTTACGTGGTTTTTGCAGTGATTGTGTTAAAGTAGGGAGTTCAAATGTTTAAAATGAAAGGCAATAAAGGTTGGTTCGGGAAAAATAAATGTTGCTGTAAAAACGAGAAAGGTTTTCAACATCAGAATGGAAAAGGTTGTCATCATCAACATCGTCATAATTGTATTATGTTATCCGAATGTAATGAAGATGACAAGGTTAGAATCAGATCAAATCCTGATATTAAAACAATGGAAATGGGAGTTTTCCCGGGGCGAAATCTTACGATAGTAAAAAATTCAGACTCTGATGACAATATTATTGTAGCACTTGATGATGCACGATTAATAATTGCGAAGAAAATTGCTGAGAATATTATGGTTAAGGCTCATAGCCGTTGTTCATAATTTATTGTGTTTACTAAATAGTATCTGAACG
>JAOZMQ010000119.1 GCA_029934195.1 Candidatus Cloacimonadota bacterium
ATATTCTGATTATAAGAATTTTGGTTCTGAGGGAAAAAGAATAGGACATTTCAGGGTATCTCAAAGTTTACGTGTAAATTGTTTTTCCCATAAAAATGAAATCTTCATGATAGAATTCGGGGAACATTCTATTGAAAATAATTTGGGAAAATATACAAATATAATCAATAAAATTCTACAGATATGAAAGTTATTAAAACACGACTTTCTTAGTATTGCCTAAACAAAAATAAGAGTTCCTCGTTTGGGGAACTTTTATTTATTTTGCTATGTTTGCGTACTTTTTCACTAAAGAAATTAAATAGGCATACCCCGAAAAGCAGTAAAGTATTTAGTTATAACTTATTAGAATTTAGTAAGATATATGAGGTAAAATCAGGGAAAATTATACTTGATAAGAAATGCCCTTTAATTATTTTGAATTTATTATAAAACCAATAAAAGGAGCATTTCTTATGAATGGTAAACAAATCAATATAACCAAATCTTTACAAGTGAAATTTTCAAAATTCATTAACAGGTATTCATATAACCTAAAAAAGCCATCAGTCAAATTCCTTAAAGATATTACAAGTGGGATCATCAAATCGCAGAGTTGTATTGTAAGACAAATTGCACAGAATTTATCAGAAAACATTAGTCTTAAGAAGACTCAAGAGCGTCTGACTTACCATCTAGATAATGAAAAGGAATTTGAAAAAATCGGAGAAAATATGATGATACAAAATAGTCGAAAACTCAAAAAAGACAGCATAATCATCGTAGATCCGAGCGAAATCACTAAACCTGATGCAACAAAGATGGAAGGGTTAACTCCAGTTCGCGATGGCAACGATGGGAAATATAAACCTGGTTACAATGTAATCGATATAATAGGAGTAAATCAAACATCTTCTCAACCTTCAATATTCCCAATTCACTCAGATATTCATACAGAATTGCTAACCAAGATGGTTACAACCCAAGAACTCAAATTTATTGTTTGCACTCCTTAATCAAATTCATAAAAAAGTATTGGACAAGAATCAGCAAAAAAAATCTCGTATCCTCAATCAAATTTGATGAAAACTCAAAAATCACTGAGAGAAATTAATGAAAATACTAACTAAATACATTCTTGGAGAATATCTACGGATATTTGTTGTAATAATTTTATCCTTTTCTGTTTTATTTATTGTCGTAGATGCTGTTGACCAAATGCCCCGTTTTATGAGAGATGGAGCTTCTTTAGGAACAATTGCATTATATTTTGTTTTAAGACTTCCGTATTTATTTACCCTGACATCACCGGTTGCTGTATTACTCGCCGGCTTATTTTTTATGAACACTTTATCAAAATACAATGAATCTATTGCCATAAGAGCAGCGGGAATCAGTATTTTAAAAATGGTTAGCCCTCTATTTTGGTTTGGATTGGTTTTTAGTTTTATGATTATGGGATTTGGTGAAATTGTCTTACCCAAAAGTGAAGCACATAGAAGTTATTTAAAACGAGTTAAAATTAAGAAAAAAAAGATGGAAGATAAAAAATGGAGATCAAATATTTATTATCGAGGAAAGAACAATAATTTATATTCAATTGGATTTTTTGATGGATATAGAAATAATCTTAAAACTATAGATATTACGAATTTTGATGATAAAAACGGTAAAGTAAAAAAGAAAATCACAGCTGTTCGAGCAGAATGGATAGATGACCAATGGGTTTTTGAAGAATGTTTTATTAGAAGTTTTACTGATGGTCAACTTGTTGATACAAAATACTATAAAGAAACAATACTTGAAGATATTGATGTTACTCCAATTGATTTTATTAAATCTGCAAAAAAGCCAATGGCTATGAATTTCTTTGAACTAAAGGAATATATAGAACGTCTTAAAAAAGTAGGAGAGAACTACACGCGTGAACTGGTAGAACTTCATTTCAAGATTGCTTTTCCTTTTGCGAATCTAATTATTTTGCTGTTTTGTGTACCTTTGGCTTCAACTTCTACAAGAAGTAAAGGACGCGGACTCATCTTTTTATTTGGATTAATAATCTGTTTTTTGTTTCTATCATTGTTAAGAATTAGTCAAAGTTTGGGATTTAATGGATTAATGTCAGCTCCTCTTTCTGCTTGGATTACTAATATTGTTTTTACTATTATTGGAATCTTTTTTGTAATTAAAGCAGAAGTTTAGAGTTTAAATGTTGGAGTTAATGTATAATTAGTGTCTGAACAGAAAAGGACTTTGAACGCTGAACTTGCTGATTATTATTATAAAAAAATGATAAAAAGTTCTTTCAAAAATCTCTCTTTTAGCTTCATAGAAGCGACATCTTTGTAGCCCAATGCGTTAGCGTTGGGTAAAGCAATGCAACCGATTTGCCAAGCTACAGAGTAGCGACAAAAAAAGAAAATTTAAAAAAGTTAGTTTCCGTTCAGATACTATATTACAATCACTTGAGGAGAATAGATGAACAATATTGTTATCGAAAATTCGAAGGATGGAAATCCTATACCGATTATCAATAATATCTCTTTGCACAGTAAATATGCACCCTACAAAGAAGGGGAAAAAATTTCAGAGATTTATCTCAGATCCGGTAATAACAAAAAAGATATAATTATTTTTGGATTAGGTTTTGGCTATCATATAATTCCATTGTTAGATATTTTCAAAAAAATTTATGTTTTTGAACCACTCTTAGAAATTGTTGAAAAAATAAAAGATTATCCGCAATTTTCTCATTTGTTAGATTCAATTACAATTATTACTGATATCAACGCAATACCTAAAACTGAAAATAAAGATATCTTTTGTTTAAATTCCGTAAAAAGATTTTTTCCAGATTATTTCGAGCAACTTCAACATAAAATTGAGAGTTTTCAACTTCCTAAAGTAAAAATCTCACCTGATGAAATTAGAGTTTTAATTGATTTTCCAATTTATGGAGGTTCACTTACAACTGCAAATTATGTTAAAAATGCGTTTACAAAATTAGGATATATTACCGAATTTGTAGAGAATGATATTGCCAATAATTTATTGCAGGAAATTCTAAAAATTGAAGATAAAAATCATTCTGCCATTATGTCAAGTAAGCTTACAGAATTAATGTCTGATTTATTTTGGTACAAATTTCAAGTTTTTCAGCCACACGTTTGTTTTTTTAATGCTCAATCTCCAATGACACCACATTTATTGAGAATTATCAAAGAAAAAACATCTGCTGTTTCTGTATTTTGGTTTGTAGAAGATTATAAAAGATTCAATTATTGGAAGAATTATTCCAATGAATTTGATTTTTTTTGTTGCATTCAAAAAGGCGATTTTTTTGAGATACTAAGAGAAAATAAGAATAAAAATTTTGCTTATATTCCAATGGCTGCTGACGAAAGTATCCATAGAAAAATATATTTAAACTCATCGGATCGAGAATTTTATGGGTCTGATATTTCATTTATGGGCGCAGGTTATAATAATCGACATCTTCTTTTTTCACAGCTTCTTGATTATGATTTGAAAATTTGGGGAACAGATTGGGGACATAATCCGATTTTCAAAGATGTTCTACAAAAAAATGGTGAAAGGATTAGTATAGAAGAAAGTGTCAAAATATACAATGCCACAAAAATTAACATCAATTTACATTCATCTATAGGTGACGATTATCTTGAACAAAATGGCGATTTTATAAACCCAAGAACATTTGAAATAATGGCTTGTGGAGGTTTTCAACTTATAGATAAACGATCTTTAATCTCAGAACTTTTTAATGAAAATGAAGAGATTGTAACTTTTGATTCATTACAAGATTTGAGAGACAAAATAGATTTTTATCTAACAAATGAAGATGAAAGAAAACGTATTGCCAAAAATGGGCAAAGAAAAGTATTAAATAACCACACTTACAAGCATCGTATCTCTAAAATAATGAAAATATTACAAGAGAGAATCCCTCAATTCTCTACAAATATTAACAATGAAAAAAATGAACTAAAACAAAAATTGGAAAGAATTAATGACCCTGAATTATTCAAATTTATGGAGTCGCTTTCACCGGAAAAAAGAATGTCAACTGAGATGATTATCGGTGAAGTAAAAAAAAATCAAGGCAAATTTAAGAATTATGAAGTAATAATTCTTGCTCTTGAAACTTTCCTCAAAAATATATAGGATTTATATGAAAAATTTTTACGGATTATTAGTAAAAGAAAAAAATGAATTAGTTGTTTGGGAATCACCATTTACTGTAAATAGCAACAGGCTTTATATCTCAAATTCACAAATTAGAAAATTCAGTCTTAAAGAAGGGATTTCTATAACTGGAAAATCTAAAGAAGATAAAGGAAGAAAAAGAGTATTTCAAATAGAAAAAATCTGTGGTATTGATCCAGCAGAATTCATCTATAAAAAGGATTTTAAATCTCTTACAGCAATCTCACCTACTGAAAGATTTCGTATTGGAGAAACCGGTGATTTGAGTATGAGAGCTTTAGAATTGATGACTCCTTTTGGCAAAGGTTCAAGAGGATTAATTGTCTCGCCACCAAAAGCAGGAAAAACTACAATTCTTTTGAAGATTGCAAATTCCATAAAAGCAACGTCACCTAATACAAAAATACTTGTCCTGTTGATTGATGAAAGACCTGAAGAAGTCACTGATTTTAGACGTAATTGTGAAGCTCACGTTTTTGCAAGTTCAAGTGATAATAGCCTTCAAACGCATGTAAATTTAGTTAAGCTAATTATGGCTTTCGCCAAAAATGATTTGGAATGTGGTAATGATGTTGTTATCCTACTTGATAGTTTAACGAGACTTAGCAGAGCTTTCAATATCCGAGAAAGTACAAGCAGAAAAACAATGTCTGGCGGAATTGGAGCAGATGCCCTTATGATTCCGCGTCAATTTTTCGGTTTGGCAAGAAATGTCGAAGAAGGTGGTTCTATAACAATTTTAGCCACAATTTTATCGGATACAGGTTCACAAATGGATCGCGTTATTTTCGAGGAATTCAAAGGAACCGGAAACTGTGAAATTATTCTTGATTCTAATTTATCTGAAAACAGAATTTTCCCCGCCTTGAATATTAAGGAAAGTGGTACACGAAAAGATGAACTACTTTATTCTTTTGAAGAATTAGAAGCTATTAATGAAATTCGTAGAAAAATTATCCGGTTGGGTGTAATGAATGGAACTGCTAAATTTTTGGAAATTTTGAAAAGATATTCCACAAATGAAGAATTAATCTCAAAAGTTTTCTCATAAGAAATTTTTGTATTAATAGGAAAGTAACCATCTTGGTTACTACGCTCTTGGTTTCTAAGTTCTTGGTTACTACATTGCACCGAGCTTACCTAAGTGTCAAAATGTCTTCTTGAAACTTAAGAGTTTGTGATTGACTATATCTTCATTAACTTTATATTCTTCAGAGTGATAAGATTGGATTTTCCATTCAGATACTATAATTCGACACAGCTCAATAACCTTGATAAACAAGAGGTTCGATTCTTTGATTTTTGGAAGTTTTTTCTGTTTTTTGTGTGTTTATGGATTTAGTAGATTCATTATCAAAATTAAAGTGAGGTTACAAACTGAACATGTTTAATAAATGTGATTTAACTAAAACAAATAGTAAATTAGAGAAACGCCTTTTGAAAGCGATGGAAGAAGCAATTGGAAGATGGAATATGTTTTCAGAAAATGAGAGAATTATTGTTGGAATTTCAGGGGGGAAAGATAGTCTAACTTTATTAACACTTTTGAGCAAAAAGTATAAAAACCTTCTTGCTGTTCATGTACAATTATCACCAGAAAACGATGTTTCTTTTAAAAAATATTGTGAAAACTTAACAGAATTTTATATTATAAAATCTAATATTTTATCAGATATTCAGGATCAAAAAAAGAATCCATGTTTTTTATGTTCTCGTAAAAGACGGAAATTGATTCTGGAATTTGCTGAACAAGAAAATATTAGGAAAATTGCATTTGGACATCATCGAGATGACGTTATTGAAACTTTATTGATGAATATTATTTATTCTCGTGAAATAAGTACAATGCTTCCATTACAAGAATTATTTTCCGGAAGATTTGAAATAATTCGACCTCTATATTTAATTGAAGAAGCTTTAATACAGAAATATGCTCTTGAACAAAAATTTCCCAATATAAAACAAGCTTGCGAATTTGAGAGTGTTACAAAAAGAAAATATATGCGAAAAGTGATCAATTCTTTACAGAATGATCATCCCAATATTAACATCAAGAATAATATTTTTCATTCGTTGAAATTTATTAAGAAAGATTTCTTACCTTTCCCAATTTTTACAGAGAAATAAGAAATATTGAAATTGGAACAAAAAAAGCATTAACTACAGAAACCTATCAAATTTTAAAATTATGCAAATAATTTGAAGAAAAAAGAGAATGTTTGACATTAATTGATAAGATATTTTTTTTGAAAAAATTTTATAATAAACGTGGAGGTTTATTTATGACATCAAAGGTAATTAAAATAGTCGTCTTAATAGCAATCCTTTTTACATTTTCAGTATTGGTTGCACAAGAGACATCGGAACAAAAAGCGAATAAAGCTGCTAATAGTGGAGATGAGCTTTACGGAAAAAATGATTTTAATGGTGCTGGCAGTATGTATAAAACTGCTTATGCAAATTATGTGAAATTTATGAAAGAAAATGATCTCCCATCTGATGAGAGAATTTCTAAGATGATTGACAATATGCTTGCTTCATTTGGACAAGCTGAAAATTGGAATGAATATGTTTTTGCTTTAAAAGAAAAACAAAAATTAAATCCTTCAGATTGGGATAATGCAAAAACGATTGCTAAAATCTTAAATAAAAAGCTCAATGATATTCCGGCTGCTATAGAATTTCTTAAAAAATTTAACTCTCTAAAAAGAAATGCGAATGCTGAGAATATGATTGGTAAATATTATAAAGAAAATGGTGATAAAAAATCAGCTATAGAATGGTATAGAAAATCTTTTGAGTTAAAGCCAAAGGCAAAAACAATTAAGTATATTGCACAAATGCAAATTGAAATTGGCGACATTAATGCAGCCATAAAAACATACCAAGAATTTCTTGGAACTAATCCACCTCAAAAAGATAAAATCCGTACTTATTCAAATTTAGCATCTCTTTATGATAAAACTGATAATCTTCTTTTGATGGCTGTAAATCTTGAAAAAGCTGTAAGTCTAAAGTACAATAAAAAATTTGTTCAAAAACTTCTTGTAACTTATTATGATTTAAAAAACTCTAAAAGTGCTTTGGAAAAGGTCAAACAACTTATTAGTCACAATGATTATTTGAACCACGCATATTATTATCGTGCAACAATTGCTTATGAAAATGGTGACAAAAAAGCTGCACTCAAGGATTTTGAACGCATAACAGAAGACAAAACCTATGGGAAAATTGCAAGAGATTTTGTAAAAAGTATTAAATCGGAGTTGTAGAATGAAAAATGTTTTTATCATATTCTTGTTTTCAATGATTTTTGTAGCTGGTTGTGATTCTCGTAGTGGAGCAGGAGTTCCCAAAATGATAGTGAATACTACGTCACCAATAATTTATAATGAAGCTGCTTCAAATATGGACGATTGTGAAATAGTTATTCAACTTGAAGGTGATCAAGCAAAAATCGAAGAGACAAAAATTAATCTTGAATATGATAATGCATTTGGCTTAATTATAGGTTCTGCAAGTGATAAATATGTTTATACAGATTCTTTAGGAAAAGCAACTTTTACTTTTAAAACAAAGGAAGATGTTGTTGAAATAGTAAATATTACAGCAACAATGGATTCTTATATTACTGTTTCAGAAGTTATTAATGTTTCAGTTTTAGATGTTCCTGATATTCATCTTTCCGGTAATCCAAACCAAAATAGTGGTACAAATGCAATAATAAATATCTCTCTTTCAAGTGAATCAGAAAACATTGGTGAACAAAATTTATCTGTTGAAATTTTCTTCAATGATGATAAATTTAGCAACAATGACATAACCACCGATAGTGAAGGTAAATCTGTTTTCACTTTCACAGATTCAGAAGGAGGAGGTTCTTATTTTGTTAGAATCTTCTTACCTGAATTTGAGTACAAAGCACAAACATTTGCAGTTGATTTTATATAGTATTATAAATGAGTAAGATGGTATAGAATTATTATAATTTACCTCCATCTTACTCATAATTTTTTTAATAGCTTCTTAACCTATTTATCTCATCAATCGTTAATCCTAATTTTTTGCTGATAGTTTCATTATCTAAAATGTCTAATAATTTTTTTGCAATTTCTAATTTTTCAGCAAGTTTCCCTTTTTCAATTCCTATTTTTTCACCTTCCAATTTTCCTTTTTTGATACCAAGTTTTTCACCTTCCAATT
>JAOZMQ010000006.1 GCA_029934195.1 Candidatus Cloacimonadota bacterium
AAAATAAATAATTTCCCAATTAATCTTTCTTCATGAACTTCATTTCCTTCATGGTCAAAAAGTCCTTTTCGTTCAGATACGAGTTAGAAGTCTAAAGATAAACCCATGTGTATTACATTTTCAGAAAGAGAAGATGAACTTCCATCATATTCATTGGCAATAATACTGTTTTCGACCTCTACTTCTACTTCAGGAATATATTCATAACCAAAATTAAATGCTAACATCTGATTAATTTGGTATCCAGCTCCAAATGTAATATGATGTTCTACAACAGCTGGAAATAGAGGGATAATAGTTTCCGCTGGTACTGGATTGCTGGCAAAATTATAACCGGCTCTTAAAGCCAATTTTTCAGTTGCATAAAATTCACCACCAATTGCTATTACAATTTGATCATCCCAATTCATTGGCATTTCCATTTTAAGATTTTCACTTCCCATCATTTTTGTAATATTGTCGTTTGTTCCATTATTGAAATCCATTTTAAAAGATTCCATACTATCTTTCCAGTTAATCCAATTTACATCAAAACCAATTAAGAACTTTTCGTTTTGATAAACAGCACCAAGTCCGATTTCTTGAGGCCAACTAAATTCAATTTCAGCATCAAAATCAGCTTGCATACCGAGAGACATATCAATTCCCATATTAGTAAGATTTGTATTTACTCCAGTTTGTGCTTGTTCCATTTGTTCCGGAGTTGCATTTTGCATATCTGTTCCCATTTGAGCAAGAGCTCCACCAAGCATTCTAAGATAAGCATCACCAAACATAGAAGTCATATCCATAGAAGCATCTCCTTCAAAATCAAGACCGGCACTCATTGTATAACTTCCACCAATTGAAAGATTTTCATTTACTTTGAACATTGCTCCAAATTTTCCCCCAAAACCGGTAGCAGTAACACCATCTCCCATATCAGCGGAAGCTGTAACTTCATCATAACCAAGACCACCTTGATCCATTGGAGCACCAAACATATCTCCAAAAGTCATACCGTTTTGTGGATTTACAACACCAGCCATTGCTGCTGGACTCATGCTAAAAGGCATTTTCATTTCCAACATTGCATATCCAATATTTGGTGATAAACCTAAAGAAAATTTTGGTGTTACTTGATATGAAATTGTTGGTGAAAATTTCATATATGCAATTTTTGAATGATATTCTTGTGAAATATAATCTGCAGGATTGTTTTGATAATCTCTGTACATATTGTGTTTAAGTTCATAAGTTGCACCCATTCCGCCTTGTGCATAAAAACCTACACCAAAGGTAAATTTACAACTATTTTGACCTTGCACATAAGAAATTGCAGGAAGTGGAAATGTACTTGCATCTGCATCTTCTTCGTTGAGTGAATTTTTAAAAGTCATTGATGGTAAAAGAAGTCCTAAGTTAAGATCAAATTTTTTCCCATTAATAAAAGAAATTGCTGCCGGATTTGTGTTAATTGAGTTTGCATCATCCAATAAGCCGAAACTAATTCCACCCATTGCAGAAGATCGTGCTCCATAACCAATCATATTCATTCCATTTGTGGCAAATATAGCACTTATTATAAAAGTACTACATAATAAAACTAACATTTTTTTCATACTATTCTCCTTTTGTATTTTGTTTGTAAAATGGAGTTCTTTATATTCTCTCTATACATCAGAATTAAAAAATTCTAAGATCTTATCAAATAAGTAGGAACTCCAATCTACAATTATTCTATAAATTAACCCCATAAGGGTTTTTTACATATTCTCTCAAAAGTTTGACTTCGTTTTCCGATTGTTCAAGGACTTCTTTCAGTAAATCTCCGATTGAAAGCAAACCCACAACTTTTTCATTATTCAAAATGGGTAAATGTCTGATTCTCTTATTAACCATTACTCGCATAGCATAAGAAAGTTTATCGTCTGGAGTTCCGATAATGAGATCTGCTTTACTGGTCATTACTTCTGAAATCTTGATAATAGATTTATCATTTGGATTAGTTGAGCATTTATACAAAATATCTCTTTCTGTAATTATTCCTTCTAAATGTTTATCTTCATTGATTACAAGAAGTGATCCTATTCCATGGGTATTCAGCAATTCAATTGCATCTAAAACGGTTTTGTTAGATTCAATTTTAATTATTTCATTACTTTTCTTCTCTAATAATTTGCTCAATTTCATTTCTTTCTCCTTTTATCATTCTTGTTCAAAAAACCATCAATTGCTTTGGCTGCAATATAGCCATTTGCAACGCCATGTATAACATCAGGTCCTTGAATAATGTCACCACCAACAAATAACCATTTTAGATTTGACTGAAAATTCTCATTTACTTGAATACGTCCGCGTGGTCCAAATTTTAAATTAGACTTAATATCCTCTGAAAGATATGATAAATCCATTCCTTGACCGATTGATTCAACAACCATATCTGCTTTAAAGAACTTCTTTTGTTTATCATCAAATTTCGGATTAAATCTACCTTCTTCATCAAATACCGAGAGACATTTAACAACATGCAAACCTTTGATTTTACCGTTCTGAATTTCAATTTCTTTTGGACCCCAACCCGGATCAATAATTGCTTTTTCTTCACGAGCTTCTACTATTTCTTCACGATCTGCCGGCATAATATCTTCTGATTCAAGAGATGTTGTGAGAATTTGAATCTTCCCATATTTCTTATTTTGTAATCTTGCCAAAGTTCTGGTAATATCCATTGCCACATTTCCACCACCAATAACAACAATATTTTCAGCAACATCAATTTCATTTCCGAGAGAAACTTCTCGCAACAAATCTGTAGCAAAATAAACTCTTTTGTTATCAGCTCCGGGGATTCTTGTGCTTCTTCCGAGATGCAGCCCCGTTCCGGCAAAAACAGCATCATAATCTTTATGAAGCTTATCGAGAGTAATATCTTTACCAACTCGAGTATTAAATTGCATCTCCACCCCAAGTGATTTTATATATTCAATATCTTTATCGATCTGATCATAAGGTAAACGATATTCAGGAATACCGTATCTTGTCATTCCGCCAGAATCCGGAAGTGCTTCAAATATTTTAATTTTATATCCCATAATTGCCAGATAATAAGCTGCTGAAATGCCTGCCGGACCAGCTCCAATAATAGCAATACTTTTACCAATTTTCGGGTCATCAAGATGTTCTGTTCCCAATACTTCTTTATACTTTTCAGAAGGAATCTGATCTGCAATATATCTTTTTAACCATCTGATAGCCAATGATTCTCCATTATTATGAAGAGCACAAGCTGTTTCACATTTATGCGTGCAAATACGACCACAGATTTCAGGAAGGGGATTTGTTTCATATAGAATTCTAAAAGCATTTTCAATATCATCTTCTCTGATAGCAGCAATATAAGCAGGGATATCCATATGAGCCGGACAAGTTGCAATACAAATTCCACATTCAAGACATCTTTCAGCCTCTTTCATTGCTTGTTCTTTATTATATCCTTTAACAATTTCAATAAAGGATTTGTCACGTTTTTCAGGTTTAATTTCCAACATCTCAACTCGTTCATAATCAATAAGATGAATATCTTCTGAACGCTTGTAACCTTTTTCAGATTCTTGCCATTTTGTTTCAGTTTTTCCTGGTACAAATCTATATTCTTCAGGCATATCTGCAACCCAAGTATATTTATTTGACATTGTAAGCGAACCTGTTGGACAAACATCTACACAAAGAGCACACCAACAACAGCGACCATAAT
Organism: Candidatus Cloacimonadota bacterium; assembly: GCA_029934195.1. GTDB lineage: Bacteria > Cloacimonadota > Cloacimonadia > Cloacimonadales > JAOZMQ01 > JAOZMQ01. The sequence goes on from JAOZMQ010000006.1 coordinate 3,737, forward strand.
CGATCATTGGACGCAATCCGCTATTTCCATCTTTTGTTTCTTGACCTTCTACCGGTACTAAATCAATAGCTGCATTTTGACAGATTTCTTCACAGCTTCCGCAACCAATACATTTATTAAAATCATTTTTATGAAATCCACGATAATTAGTTGCTCCCGGTCTGTCATTTATTGGATCTTTAATTGTCCATGGTTTTTGAGCAGCTCTTTCCCAAACTCTCAAGGGTGATAAAATATCTTTTAATTTCATTTTTACCTCTCTATTTCCGGTGGACAAGTATGCAAAGAAACCATCAAAGCAGCGGTATCGGAAATACTAATATTGACCGCAAGTTTTTCTAAGAGAGAAATAGCATGTGTGTAACTTGCTCCTCTTGCAAAAACCCGTCGTGGAAATTCAGAACCATCAGAAACCATATAAAATCCGTGTTCTCCACGAGTTGATTCCGCTTTAACATAGGTTTGCCCAGCTGGAATTTTCCAATGCAATACATTTGGAAGTTTAGCTTGAATTTCTCCTTTTTCAGGAATTTTATCCAAAATCTGAGAAACCAGATCCAGACTTTGTAGAAGTTCTTGATACCTTAATTCAGCTCTTGCATAAGCATCACAGCCATTTGAGGTAATCATTTTAATATCTAATTCACCATATTTTACATAAGGATTATTTATTCTGATGTCACATTCTCTGCCACTTGCTCTTGCATTTGGACCAACGATTCCATATTCATCAACCATTTCAGGTGTAATTATTCCCAACCCTTTTAATCTGGATTTTACGATTATATTATTGAAAAAAGTATTTTCAATATTAACCAATAATTTTCGAGTTCTAATAATTAAATCTCTTGCTCTATCTTTGAAGCCATCGGGAAGATCCTTTCTTACTCCTCCGGGAATCATATACATATGATAAACTCGACCGCCAGTCATTTCTTCAAAAAGATCTAACCAGAAATCACGCATACCAACAGTCCATTGACCTATAGCTCCCATTCCAATAGAACCTGCTTGTCCTCCGAGCCACATTAGAAAGCTTCCTACACGAGACATTTCGAGATTAAGAGTTCTAAGCCATTGTGCTTTTTCCGGAACGACAATTCCAGATAGATCTTCCATTGCTGCTGAAACACAATATTCATTTGTATCCGGTTCTGGAACACAAATACGGCAAACAATTGGAAAACATTGAATGTATCTTCTGCGTTCCATTAATTTTTCAAAAGCACGATGCAAATATCCGACACGCGTTTTGGTATCAACAACTTCATCACCATCGATAATTAATTCGAGAGCCATATTTCCAGTTACTCCCGGATGTTGTGGACCTTGCCAAATTTTAGTATATTTATGTGATTCCAAATCAATTACAGGTTTACCATCTTTCATTTCAGGATATTTTGAACGGTCTGCTTCAAAACCTTTATATTTATTTTCTGACATTCTATTCATTTTTCTCTCCTTATTGTCGGAGTATCGGCATAGTTTTTATACATTTTTTCTTTCATATATTCTTTTGGATCATTTGTTGATCTTCCGGGACGCTGATAGAAGGTCTTTTCAGAATATTCCAAAGTATCAAAATCTCTTCTCATTGGAGGAATTTCTTCCCATCCTTCAAGAACAAATGATTCGTTTACTCGTGGAGAACCGGGGAAATTAATACCAAAAAGTTCATGGATTTCCCTTTGATATTGCCAAATATGTGGCCATAATTTATGCATAGAAAACATCTCAGCTTTCTTTCTGTCAATCAAAACATTTACACCAAGATTAATATGAATCTTGTAATTATATAACATATAAGTTAGTTGAAATTTTCCATCTTCAAGATAATCAACAGCTTGCATAAATGCGAGATGAGTAAAATTCTCCTGTTCCTTTAAGTATGAAAGAATGAACTCAATTTGCTCTTTTTCTACAGTAAAAAAGTATAAATCATCTCTTTTTTTTGTTGAAATCTTTATTTCAATTTTATCTTTTATTCTATTAAGTATTTGTTCCATCTTATCTCCTACCAGTTATAGTCCGGCATATTCCAATCTTTGATAATCTGTTTTTGATTCTTTTTGTACCAATCGAAATTATCAGTATATTTATTCATTCCTTCACATTCACCGGCTCTAATTTTTTCTTTCAATCTATTGAAACCTGCGATAAGAGCTTCCGGACGAGGCATACAACCGGCGATATAAATATCTACCGGAATATAATAATCCAACCTGTTTATTGTATAATAACTATCATAATACATTCCTCCGTTAATAGTGCAACTTCCCAAAGCAATAACATATTTAGGACCTTGCATTTCTTCATAACTTCGGACAATTCTTTTGATAGTTTTTATAGAAGCATAACCACCCACAACAAAAATAGCTGCTTGCCTTGGAGTTGGGCGAGGAGCTATTCCAAATCGAGACATATCAAATCTTGATGTCATTAAAGGACGTAATTCGGTTGCACCACAACCTGTTCCAAAAGCAAGCATCCACATTGAACGAGACCTTGCCCAGTTCAGAAAACCTTCAAGATATTTGTTCAAAGGAGCTACAGAAGAAGGACGTGCATCACTAAAAAGAGCTCGTTCTTTTTCCGGTAAACCTTCATTTGCCAACTTCATTTGTTTTTCTATTTCATTTATATCTTTTTTCTTCAAAGTTCCTCCCTAAAAATATGCTACAAAAATAATTCCTATAATACCAATAATGGTTGGCCATTTCAAGAAGAATCTAAATGATTGCTCCGGTCTGAAACGCGGAAACGAAGCTCCAACAATTACTGAGACTAAATAGATGAAAAAAGTTTTTATCACCATTATTAATAAATTTGTTGCTCCACCAAAGAAGAGATTCATAAACAAAACTAATTTTGCGGCAGCAAATAAACCTCTATTTGTCTGTAAAATTCCTAAAAAGCTTCCATTCATTTCAATTGGAGGACCAATCGGAATTTCCTGAGGAGCTAAAACTATACTAAAAGGAGAGTGCATATTCATTCCTAAAAGCGAAATCATTGCAGCAATTACAGCAAATGGATTAGTGAATAAAGTCCAATTGAGAATACTTCCTTGTTGAGCTGCTACAATAGTAGTAATATTCAATGATTGATATTGAATAGCAACAGCAATTACAGCAAGTGAGAAAGGTACTTCAAAAGCTGACATTTGTGCTAAACCACGAGCGATTCCAAGTGGAGAATATGGATGTCCTCCTTGTCCTGCACCAAGTGCCATTCCCAATTGTCCGAAGAATATAAAGTACATTACAAGGAGCAAATCTCCAGCCATTGAGAAATTTGCAAATACAACTGAACCATAAATTACCGGAATAAACAAATATGTTCCCAACCCGCCACCAAGTCTAAAAACTGGTCCGAGATAGTACATTACTCCGTGTGAGATAGCAACTCTTCTTCCGTGAGTTTGAATAATATCAAGGAAAGGTTGCCAAATAGGAGGACCAAATCTGCCATGTGCTCGTGCATAAATTTTGCGAACAAAACCTCCCAAAATAAGTCCGTAAATTGTCGCAACGGAGATTGATATTATTGCGTAGAGGATTTTTATCCAAATATTCATTTTTATACCCCCAAAATAATATAGATTACAACTATATAAAGAATTATGTGTAAAATATATGTTTGACCGTTTCCGGTGTATATGTGTCTAAAAAAATCACCAAAACTATGAGACCACTCAGTTGCTTCATGCCAGAAATTCCAAATTCTTGGTTTACCCCAACCACCGAGAGCTTTTCTATAATGTGCATACATATTATGAGCTATATGAGTAGTTTGCGGAGATTCCGGTCTTTCAGCAGCATAGACAATATTGAATTGTTCTACTTTCTGTGTTTTCCCATTATATAATTTTAAAAATAGAAGTGGCACAATAAATACACCCATTGTTACCATCATCACCAAATTTCCATTCCAATTTCCCAAACTACTTGTAATATTATAACCATCTATCAAAATTGCTGATTGGAAATAATGTCCAACTATTGAGTTTAAAGGTTGAATTATAAGATTTGGATTCATTGAAATAGCCATGATTCCAGCCATAAAAATGTATTGTGGAATGATAAACCAAATTGGAGCTTCTTTTATATCTTGATGCTCATATTTTAATTGTCCCAAGAAAATAGTATGAATTAATCTATACAAATACAAGAAACTTACACCACTTGAAAAAAACAATACTCCTGCTTGGAAATACCAACCTTTTTCAATAAATGAAGAATAAATCAACCATTTTGCTCCAAAACCTGATAAAGGTGGAACTCCTGAAACTGCGATTATAGATATTAAAACAGTAATATATGAAAGTGGCATTTTCTTAATTAAGCCTCCCATTTCATACATTGTTCTGGTATGTGTTCTATAATAAACACCTGCAATAGCTATAAATAATGCAGATTTAAACATCATATGATTGAAAGAAAGATACATTGCCGACAACCATCCAAGATGACTCAAAATCGCAATTGATGCTACAATATAACCAACTTGGCTCATACTGGAATACGCCAATAATCGTTTTGCATCTTCTTGAAAGCTTGCCAAAAAAGCACCAACAAGTGCAGTAATAACACCAAACCATCCTACAAAATAAAAGACATCAAAAGATGGAGTATTTTTTATGTAAGAAATTCCAATCATCAATAATCCAAATACTCCTGCTTTTAATAAAATAGCGGATATAAATGGCGAGACATCTGATTCTGCTTCTGCGTGAGCTTCCGGTAACCAGATATGAACTCCAAAAGAACCTGATTTTATCATAAATCCAATGGCGAGTAAAATAATAGATAAAACAGGTAACTGAACATTTGCAATAGAATTTATCAATACTGAATTTGAATTCAAAGCCGGTGCATAACTAAATCCAACCATCATCAAATAAGCTCCGGCGGTTGAGAAAATCATATACATTAATGAAGCCATTTGAGCTTTATTCCCTCTCAAAATGAGAACAAATGAAGAAATAGTCATAAACTCCCAAGCCAAGAAAAATTCTAAATATGTTTTTGCAATAATGAGATTTCCGAAAGAAAAAATCATCATTAATAAAAATCCGTAAAAACCCTGACTTAAATTTTTCCTGTTTAAAGTTCCAATGATATTAATTGCACTTCCAACGATAAAAATTATTCCAAAGAAAAGTTGTAAATTGCTTTCAAATGGATATAGATAATAACCGTAAATCCCAACAACAATTAATGATAAAAATCCTTTAATTTTGGACGGAATGAAGTCCAGTAAATAAACACCAAGAACAGCAATAATCGGCAATAATTGTATCAAAGTGAAATCATAATAAGATTTCATTATTGCTACCGAAATTAACAAAATAATTCCAGAAAAAAGGGCAATAGGAAACAGTTTGCTAAATTCAAATGGAATTTCCTTTTCATTAGAATCAATATCGCCTTTTACAGCAATTGTAAACCATCTAAATAAAAAGATAATTTCAAAAAGAGAACCTAAAAGAATCGTTCCAACAACCCAAAACATTTTAGTTTGAGTAAGAATTTTGATAAATTCCCATTTAGCCCAAAATCCAGGGAATGGAGGTAATCCTGAAAGAGCAAACAACAACACTCCAAATAAGATTAGTAGAGATTTGTTGTTTTTCAGAACGCCCCAATCTTTAAGGTTTTCTTTTTCCACAATTCCAGTAAGCCAGAAAAGACCGGCTTTTGCAATAAGATGATTAACAAAAAATCCACCAACAATCAAATAAATCAATGAAGTTTGGTAATGAATTGTAAATGAGAGACTTGCAACTAATAATCCAATTTGACCGATAGATGAATATCCCAATAATCGTTTCGCATTTGTCTGTTTTAGTCCCATCAAATTTGAGAAAAAGAATGTAATTACTCCGGCAATTCCCAAAATATGAAGAAGATGTACAGGCAATAATGGAGAAATTTTATAGAAAACAAAAAATATTCCCGCTGAATTTACAACTGCAATCACCGAAGTTATTCCAGAGTTTACAGATTGATAAACATCTAAAGCCCAACCGTTTGCAGGGAATGGTTTCAATTCAATAAATACTGCCATTGCCAATAAAAATAATGAGATTAAACCAAAATGACTAAAGTCGCTCTGAGTAATAAAGTCTAAATTCAGATTTCCAGTGAAGTAATATACAAAAACCACACCGAGTAAAAAGAAAATAGAAGCAGTACCGCCGGCAATCATATATTTGAAACCAGCAGTAAGAGAATCTCTCGTTTTTGTTAATATTGTTAAAGCATAAGTAGAGATAGAAACGATTTCCATAAACACAAACATATTAAATAAATCGCGAGTCATCACTAATCCATTTATTCCCATAATCAAAATTAAATAGAGTATCAATGATGAAATATGACTTTTTATAAATTTTCTGAAAAGATAAATTGCCGCCATCAAACCGGTAAAGTTTGTAAACAATAAAACAAAGGACTCTTGCAATCCCAAACGTAAATTTATTGATAATGGAGCAGTAAAACCGGCAGTATTTATTATTAAGGCTGGTTCACTCAAGAAGACAATCCTGTAAAACCATTCTGCAATTACAAATACGTTAAAAGATAAAACTCCATAAAATACAGTTAAAGATAATTTTCTCCCTCCTTTCTCAAAAATTGACAAGAGGAATCCGGCTGCAAGAGATAGAATAAGTATGAAAATTGGGTTTACCATTTTAACTCCTGATAATCATCTATTGAAAGTGATTTTTTCTTTTTATAAAGTTCGATAATGAAACTGAGCATCAAAGCTGTCACTGCTAATCCAATCACAATAGCTGTAAGAACTAATGCTGATGGAATAGGATCTACAACTTTATGAGTAGCATTTGCAATATCAATTGCTTTATCTAAAATCGGAGCTGTTCTTCCTCGCAAATAACCAATTGCAACGATAATAATATGAGTTCCAGTATCAGCAATAGAAAAACTAATCACAATTTTGATTAAATTTCTTTGGCTAAGCATTCCATAAATTCCAATCAACAATAAAGCGAACCCTAATATTAATGCAAATATCATTAGTCACCTCCCATTGCATCTAAAATATTGGTCAATTCTGAACCGACTTTTAAACCCACAAAAGAGTAAATTAAAGGAATTGCACCAGCACTAAACAAATTTCCATATTCACCAAGAGGTATGATTTTTGAGTTCAAAAAGCCAATAGTGAGGACTAAACCGATTAGACCGACAACAACATAAAATGCACCTGATAATGATTCTATAAATTGTAAAATAGTGTGATTTAATTCTAAGTTTACATCTGATAGCATAAGTAAAAGAAACGCAGAAGCAATCATGACTCCACCTTGAAACCCACCACCGGGAGTAAGATGTCCATGTGAAAAAATGAAGATTCCAAACATAATTATCACTACAGATAAAAATGATGAGGATGTTTGTAAAAGTTCAGAAGCGACTCTTTTTTTACCTTTTCTTTTTTTCAATAGAAATCCAATTCCAGCTGTTGCAAGAAACAAGACCGTCACTTCACCAAGAGTATCTAATCCACGATAAGTTACAATAACGGAAGTTACTACATTTTGAGAATTCAAATCTTCAACAGAACCTTTAACATATTGTGTGGACAATTCACTAAGATTTTGATGAAAGTCAAAATTAATCATTATTGGTAAAAAAATGGAAAATAATCCAAATATTGCCAAAGCTACAAATATTTTCTTAATCATTTTTATCCTCCTTTCGTGCCTTATTCAAGGCAAAAAGGAAAACAATTGTGGTAAGACCGGCACCGATAGAAGCTTCTGTCATTGCAACATCCGGAGAGCCAAGAATCAGATAAATGATGCTTGCGAGAAGACTAATTGCTCCGGAAACAATAATAGCTGCAAGCAAATTTTTTAAATGAACTGCGATAATTCCGGCAACAATCATTATTATTCCAAGAATTATTATTATGGTGGAGATCATTTTTCTCCTCCTTTATTTTCTAAGTTATCATTTCCCAAATCATCTTTAACTGAACGCTTTGTAAGCTTGATTCCTGCAAAATGAGCAGCTCGTGCCAAAGCATTTGATGATACCGGATTAGTAAAAATCACAAACAGTATTAAAATTACAATTTTTCCAAGACAACCACATTCGGCGTGTCCAAATGAAATTCCTAATAAAAAGAGAATTGTTCCAAGAGTTGTTGCCTTTGTTCCGGCTTGCATTCTATTGTAAACATCCGGCATTCTAAAGATTCCAAGAGCTCCAAGAAATAGAAAAATTGAGCCGATCAAAGTAATTATTGAACCTAATAATGGCATCAAATCCCCCTTTCCAAATAACGAGCAACAGCTATAACTCCGATAAAACTCATCAGTGCATAAACTATAGCTACATCAAGATAAATGATTCTGTTAGAGAAATAAGCAATATATACAATCAGTGAGATTGCAATAATTGTCATTCCATCTAAAGCAACTATTCTGTCTGCTACAGTTGGTCCCAATATCATCCTAACAAATGTAAGAACAATACTGATAACAGCGATAATTGCAGCAATGTTATAGATTAAACTATCCAAAGATCACCTCCAAATATTTTTCAAAATTTGAAACGATTGATTTTGTTGCTCCTTCAATATCATCAACTTTAACATCAATCCAATGAATATAAAAATATTCATCTTTCATCTCTACGGTCAAAGTTCCAGGTGTGAGTGTTATTGAATTTGCGAGAAAAGCTCTTCCAAGAGGACTTTTCAATTTTGTTTTAACTTTTACAATTCCTGGGTTAATTGGTAATTTTGGAGAAATTACTCTTTTTGCAACATCAATATTTGCTTTAAATAATTCCCACAAAAAGACAAAGAAAAAAATCACCATATAACTGATTGATTTTGGGTTAAGTTTGATATCTTCTAAAACAAGAAATTTTTTTTGGAAAAGAAGTGTTAATAAAATAACGGTAATCCCTCCGAAAAGAAGTTCTTGTTGAGAATTTCCAGCCAATAAAATCCAAATAGTAAACAATAATACTATTCCGATTAAAGTGGATTTAATCTTACTCATTTTACCTCCATTTATTTTTTTATTGATTCTATTATTAATTCAAAAAGATAATCATAAGAATTATTTTCAATGTATCTAAAACCTGAGATAATACCGGTTTCAATATTCCAAAGTGAATTCGCAAATTTTTGCGCATCTATATTTGCCTTGATGGAATTATCTGTTATCCCGTCAATAACAATATTGACTAAAATTTGATGAATTTCTTCATTATATTTCTTATTGATATTTATTTCACTTACTACTTCTGCACATTGTTTTCTGTGATATTTAAAAGAATCGAAAATTTTGCAATAATCAGCATTTTGTGAGAAATTTCTAATAAATGAATTTTTTATGTCAATTAATTTATCTAATCCGGTAGTTTTTTTTTCTGATATTTTCTTTAACAATTCAACAATTTTTAAAAAATAAGAGTTTACTATTGAAAAGCATATCTCATTTTTACTCTTAAAATATGAATAGATAGATCCTTTACTATAATCAGCTTCTCGTGCAATATCTTCAATTGTTGCATTTTCAAAACCTTTATCAAAAAATATTTTTTTTGCTGCTGAAATAATTAGGTTTTTCTTGAAATCAAATTCTTGTTGTTTCCTTGTTTTATCCATTAATTAAATCCTTCTCTACTATTTGTCAGTATAGTAGGTCATTTTTTTGACCACCGGTCAATTCTGTCAATAATTTACTCAGTAAAAAATAGAGGGAAATTAATACTCTTAATAAATTGTTCTTAATTTGTTTAATTGGAGTTGTTTAGCCAAAATATTTTGCAAACCATACTTCATCTTCGTAGGACAATCAGCTTGATTGTCAATAGAGCTGTTTTTTTTGCAAATAGGATGTTTACATTACGTAAAAACACATCGCTGAAACATTAATTGCAGGGACAAGGCATGTCTTATCCCTACATCATTACCTGGTTACTTTAAAGTTCTTGACAGCTTATTAAATTAAAATGGTTTGTCGCAAATATTAAAACTATTACGGCTTAATATTAATTTGGAGTATAAACAATTGAATGATAATAAAATTACAACTCACAAAAAGATTCCAACTGAAACAAAACTCAAAAGAGTGTTTATTTTACTTTTCATTCAAAACAAAGATGTAAAAATAAGGAGATAAGATGAATAAAATTCCAGAGAATATTTTCTCAATGAAAATGGCTGAGTTAAGAAAACTTGGTAAAGAATATGAAGTAGAAGAATATAAGACACTTAAAAAAGAAAAATTAATTAACAAAATTTTAGAAACTTCCGCATCACAAGAAGGATTAGCATTCGTTACCGGATGTCTTGAAGTTATGGATGATGGTTATGGATTTTTACGTTTTCCTGAAAATAATTATAATCCGGGTAAAGATGATGTTTACGTTTCATTAACCCAAATTAGAAGATTCAATTTAAAAAAAGGTCATCTCGTTTCTGGTCCGGTTCGATCACCCAAAGAAGGTGAAAAATATTACGCTTTATTGCGGGTAGATGCAATAAACCATGGACCTGCTGATGCAATTATTGATGTTAAAAATTTCGTCAAACTTACACCATATTATCCTGTAGAAAGATTAAACCTTGAAACTACTTCTAAAAATATTTCTACAAGAATCATCAATCTTTTTACTCCAATTGGGAAAGGTCAGAGAGGTTTAATTGTAGCTGCTCCGCGTACAGGAAAAACTGTAATTATGCAAAGTATTGCTAATGCTATTCTGACAAATCATCCAGAAGCTTATGTTATTGTATTGCTTATTGATGAAAGACCGGAAGAGGTAACTGAAATGAAAAAAATTCTTTTACCGGATAATTCTGAAGTTATCAGTTCTACTTTTGATGAAACTTCAAAAAATCATGTTCAAGTTGCAGAAATGGTCATTTCCAAAGCCAAAAGAATGGTTGAGATGGGAAAAGATGTTGTCATTATGCTCGATAGTATTACTCGATTAGCTCGTGCTTACAATAATGTTGCACCTTCAAGTGGTAAAGTTCTTTCCGGTGGTATTGATGCCAATGCTTTACATAAACCAAAAAAATTCTTTGGAGCTGCAAGAAATACCGAAGAAGCAGGCTCACTTTCAATTCTTGCTACAGCACTTGTAGAAACAGGCTCAAGAATGGATCAGGTAATTTTTGAGGAATTTAAAGGAACAGGAAATATGGAACTTGTACTTGATAGATCAATTAGTGATATGAGATTATATCCGGCTGTCGATCTTCTTCGTTCAGGAACTCGACGCGAAGAGCTTCTTCTTTCCAAAAATGAACTTAACAGAATGTACGTTCTTCGACGTTTCTTGAAAACAATGAGTCCAATTCAAGGAATTGAATCTTTAAGAAACAAAATTAGAGCTTCAAAAACCAATGAAGAATTTCTTCAGGCAATGACAAAATAAAGATGGAGGTTCTCTCTCCGGCAGGAAGCTTAGAAAAACTTAAATATGCTATAAATTATGGTGCTGATGCTATTTATACCAGTGGAAAACTCTTTGGTTTACGTGCAAAAGCATCAAATTTAACCGAAGATGAATTAAAAGAAGCGGTTAATTTTTGTCATTCAAAAGACAAAAAGATTTATGTAACTTTGAATATTTTTGGACATAATAAAGATATAGATTTGCTTCCTCCTTTTATCAAGTTTTTGGATAAAATTCAAGTTGATGCTGTCATTGTTTCTGATCCGGGAATTTTTTCTTTAGTTAGAGAAATTGCTCCCAATCTTCCGATTCATATCAGTACACAAGCAAATGTAGTTTCTTGGAAAGGAGCGGAATTTTGGTATAAACTTGGTGCTGAAAGAGTTATACTTGCAAGAGAATTATCAATAAAGGAAATCAAAGAAATCCATAAAAAAGTTCCAAAATTACAATTGGAAATTTTTGTTCACGGAGCAATGTGTATATCTTATTCCGGAAGATGTTTGTTGAGTGCTTTCTTAAATAATCGAAGTGCCAATCAAGGGCTTTGCACTCAACCTTGTCGGTGGGAATATGCACTTGTTGAAAAAACTCGTCCCAATGAAGAGTTTGACATACAAGAAGATCAATATGGCTCATATATTATGAATTCCAAAGACCTATCTTTGCTGAATCGTTTACAAGAAATTCAGGAAGCAGGAGTCTGTAGCATCAAGATTGAGGGACGAATGAAAAGCCTTTATTATGTTGCAAATCTTAGCAGAATTTATAAAAAAGGATTAGAAAATATAAATTCAGGTAAAGCTATTTCAGAAAAATTATTATCAGAATTAGATAAGATCAGTCACAGAGTTTATGCAGAAGGATTTTTTGATGGATTCGATTCTTCAAATACTCAAAATTATGAATCATCTACCTACATTAGAACGCATCAATTTATTGGTGAAATTATTTCTACAAACGAGAAAAGTGTAACAATTAACATCAAGGCAAAATTTTCTTTGAATGATACAATTGAATTTATTTTCCCGGAAATTGAAAAAGATTTCTTATGGAAAGTTGATAATATCCAAAATGAATTTGGACAGATGATCGAATTTACTAAACCAAATACTATTGCAATTGTGAATCTCCCTTTTTTAATTCCTGAAAATGGAATTGTTCGCATTGAAAAACATGCTGAATAACAGGAAAGTAACCATCTTGGTTAATGAAATTGCATTAGATTCTTTGCTTGCTGGAAGCAGACGTTTCCAGCTTGTCGATGTGATTACTTATGAAAAATGAAAAAAAGAATAATGAAGAATAAACAAAAAGTAAAGATGAAACTTATCACTAAAAAGACAAAAGATTGTCTCTATTCTATATTTTGTGAAGTCTTTTTTCGTGGCTCAAAGTCTTTTTATCTTGGATTTTTAATCCTTTTATTCTCTGTTTCTATCTTATTTGCGAGAGATCAAACACTTGAAAAAGTTAGTCTTGCCTTCGGGAAAAGTGATTGGAATATGGTAAAGAAAATAATAAACAAAGTAGATGTTTCTAACTTATCCAAAAATGAGAAATCAGAGTATTATTTCTATCTTGGGAAAACTTCTATTGAGGGGGAAAAATGTGTTTCCAATTTAAAAAAATCTTTGGAATATAAATCTTCTTTCAATGATGTAGCAAGATTGGAAATTGCAAAAATGTTCTTTCTTGAAAGAGAGAATGAGCAATCACTTTTTTATCTTTTGAAAATAAATTATAAGGATTTACCGGAAACAAAATTTTGGGAAGCTAAAAATTATCTTCAAAATAAGAAGTATGCCGAAAGTGTTAAATCTGCACAAAAATTCATTGAAATCGGAATAGAAACTTCTCTTGTTGAAGAAGCTTATCTTTGTATTTCAGAATCATTTATCAGACAATCAATGTTTCTTAGGGCATTGAATACATTGCAATTTCTAAAAGATTCCAAATTTGCAAAAAACTATAAAGCAATAACTCTTTTTAAAATTGGATTTTGTTATGAAAATTTAGAAGATTATAGTACAGCTGTTTCTTTTTATAGAAAATTAATGAGTGAGCATAGATATACTGAATATTATTATCAGGCTGAAACTCGCTTATATTACATAAAAAGCAATTCTCTTGCAGATATTTCAATGAGTGATTTAAGTGTTAGTGGTAATGAGAAAATATCCACAACGGAAAGAGAAAAAACAAAACAAAATACAAATGGTTTAAAATTCTATTTGCAAGCAGGGGCATTTGGTTCTAAAAGTAATGCAAAAAAATTAGTAAAGTCTTTTAAGAAAAAAGGATATTCTTCAATAATATTTCCAAAAATAAAAAATGAAAAAAATCTACAGATAGTAGCGGTCGGACCCTTTAATAACAAAAAAGATGCTCTCTCTGCTAAAAAGATACTTCAAAAAGATAAGATTACAACTTATATAATTGAAAGAAAATGAGATAATTAATGGCAAAATCAGAAAAAAATAAACCTCAAATAACTCCGATGCTCAGACAATTTCTTGATGTTAAAGAAAAACATCCGGACAAATTAGTCTTATTCCGTATGGGAGATTTTTACGAAACATTCTTCGATGATGCTGCTATTGCTTCAAAATATCTTGGAATTACCCTTACTGCGAGAAATAAAAAAAATGATAATCCAATACCACTTGCCGGATTTCCATATCACGCACTCGACACTTATCTTGACAAATTGGTAAAAAGTGGTCTCAAAGTTGTCATCTGCGAGCAAGTAGAAGATCCTAAAACAGCCAAAGGTCTTGTAAAAAGAGACATTGTAGAAATCATTACTCCCGGTGCTATAATTGATGAAAATCTTATCGATAAATCTGATAACAATTTTTTGACAGCTGTTTTTAAAGATTCTAAACACAAGAAAATTGGAGTCGCAAGTATTGATATTTCAACCGGAGATTTTGTTTTTACTGAGATTTTATTCTCACAACTTCATGATGAAATTACAAGATTACATCCGGTCGAGATAATTACCATTGATAAAGAACTCGAAGCAGCAATTGAAGGTCTAAAAATTGAATACCAACCGGTTTTATCATTTTATGAAAATCCTTTTTTTGATCCTCCGGAAGCTAAAAACATTCTTAAAAGACAATTTCAAACCACAAGTTTAGAAGGTTTTAGTGCTTCCTCAAAACCTGTAGGAGCAACTGCTGCCGGAATGGTTCTTTCATATTTACAATCTCTAAAAAATGATAAATTTAAGCATGTCACATCTTTGAGATATTATTCACTTGATGATTATATGTTGATTGACGATACTACTCGAAGAAATTTGGAACTTGTACGTTCAATGCGGTTTAATACAAAATCCGGAACACTAATTTCTATTCTTGATAAAACTAAAACTCCGATGGGTTCAAGATTACTTCAGGAATGGCTTCTACATCCTTTGCTAAATATTCCACAAATATCTCTTCGACTCGATGCAGTTGAAGAGATGAATTCTAAAATTCATTTCACCAATGACTTGCGAGATATTCTAAATAAAATTGGAGATTTAAGCAGAATTATCAGTAAAGTTGCCACATTGAGAATAAATCCGCGTGACATGATTGCACTTGTTTCGTATATTTCAACCGCTCCAATAATTTCTTCTTTATTAGAGAATTTTCAATCGGAAACACTGATAAAATTGAAAGAAAATATTGAGAATTATCAAGAAATTATTGATTTGATAAATACTGCAATTAGCGAAAATCCACCTGTTCAAATTACAGATGGAAACATTATCAAAGACGGATTCAATACAGAACTTGATGAATTACGCCAAATTAGTCGTGATGGAAAAGGCTGGATTGCAAGATTGGAAGCAAGTGAAAAACAAAAAACTGAGATTCCTTCTTTAAAAATTCGATATAATAAAGTCTTTGGTTATTACATAGAAGTTACTAAAATTCATGTGGAAAAAATTCCTGATTATTATATTAGAAAACAAACTCTTGTAAATTGTGAAAGATATATTTCTCCAGAATTAAAGGAATATGAATCCAAAGTTCTTGGAGCTGAAGAAAGAATTAAAAATATAGAATATGAAATTTTTATACAATTGAGAAAACAGCTTTTTGAAAATGTTGAATTAATGAAAAAATATGTTGATGTTTTGTCACATATTGATGTTCTCGCCAATCTTGCTCATATTTCATATAACAACAATTATTGCCGTCCGGATTTTAATAATAACAATATTTTGGAAATGGAAGATTGCCGACATCCGGTAATAGAAAAGCTTTTGGAGAATGAAGAATTTATTCCTAATAATGTCTATTTAGATCAGGATAAATATAAAATCGGGTTAATTACCGGACCGAATATGGCTGGGAAATCAACCTATCTCAGACAAGTTGGATTGATTACTATAATGGCTCAAATGGGAGGATTTGTTCCTTGTACAAAAGCTTCTTTACCAATTTTCGACAAAGTTTTTACACGGGTTGGAGCTTCGGATAATCTTGCTCAAGGTCAGAGTACTTTTTTGGTAGAAATGCTCGAAACCGCTAATATTCTCAATTCTGCAACTCCAAAATCTTTGATTTTACTTGATGAAATTGGAAGAGGGACCAGCACTTTTGACGGCTTGAGTCTGGCATGGTCGATTGTAGAATACATCCATAATAAGAAAAATATTCAATCCAAAACTTTATTTGCAACGCATTATCACGAACTTACAGAATTGGAAAATGTTCTTTCCGGTGTAAAAAATTACAATGTTGTGGTGAAGGAATTTAAGGATAAAATGATTTTCTTACGGAAAATTGAACGCGGAGGAGCTGACAAAAGTTACGGAATTCAAGTTGCCAGATTAGCTGGAATTCCTAATAAAGTTATCAGAAGAGCCAAACAGATTTTGGCAAACCTCGAAGAACATGAACTTAGTCCACAAGGATTGACAGCACAAGCAAAAAAACAGCTTATCACTAAAAGTCCACAAATGGATATTTTTGAAGTAATCTTTGAAAAAGATGAGCAGAAGGATATAATTCTTGATGAAATTAGAGATCTTGATTTAGAGAATACAACTCCAATTCAAGCTTTGCAACTACTTGCAGATTTGCAAAAAAAATTATAATAATTAATAGGAAAGTAACCATCTTGGTTACAATCTTGCCAAAGTATGATTATTCAATAAAAAAAATTTTAAATAAAATTTAGGAGGAAATTTATGGCAAAAAAGAATCATAAACAAATCGATGTTATCACAAAAGAGAAGGGATTTTTTAGTGAATTATTTAATGGAAAATTTTCCAATTATTTTTTTATAGGATTGATAGTAATTATTCTATCTTTATCCTTTTTCAAAATCTCCTTTCAAGGTTATGCACCTCAAGCGAGTGATACAATGCAATGGCGTGGAAGTGCAGAGCAAACAATGGATTATAATAAAAATCATAAAGATCAAGCGTTATGGACAAACCGAATATTCTCCGGAATGCCTTCGTATTTGATTTCTTTTCCAGATAAATATCCGTTTATAGAAAGGATTAAAGTTCCAATTTCTAAAATTCTTGGTTGGCGAATTTATTCTCTAATTTTAGGAGGAATTGGACTTTTTTTCTATATGAGACATCTTGGTTTTGAACCCTCAATTGCATTTATTTCTGCGATGGGATTTGCATTATCTTGTCATTTTATGGGATTGATGCAAATCGGACATAATACAAAGTTTAGGGCAATATTTTTTATTCCATGGATATTTTTTCTCCTCGATTATCTCTATAGAAAACGTAATTTAATTGGTTTAGGTGGACTTTCAATTTTCTTGATTTCTCAGCTTAGAGAAGGTCATTATCAGATTTCTTATTACACGTTTTTGCTTATTGGATTATACTGGATGTTTGCACTTTATTGGTCAATCAGAGATAAAGAAATTGCTAAATTTTCTTTATTTACATTGATGCTTATTGTTGCAATTGCTATTTCAGCTCTTGCAGTTGCACAGCCATTGATGTCAATTCACGAATATGGAGAATATTCTATTCGCGGTGGAAAAGGGGGTTTAGAAAAATCTTATAGTCAAAGCTGGTCTTTCCATCCTCTTGAGATTTTGTCCTTTATTGTACCAAAAGCATTTGGTGAAGTTTCACCACTTTATTGGGGTTGGATGCCTTTTACTCAAACTTCAATGTATATGGGAATTTTCATTTTATTACTCGCAATTACTGCTCTAATCTTTGTGCGAAATAGATACATTGCTTTTTTAACAACAGCTTCAGTTCTTACACTTCTATTTTCATTTGGTCGTCATTTTGATTCTTTGTCAGTGTTTTTGAGGAATTATCTGCCATTCTTTAATAAGTTTAGAGTTCCGGCTACAATTCTTGTTTTATTGCAATTTATTATTGTAATTTTAGCAGGTTACGGGTTGAAATTCATTATAAAAGCTTCTAAAAATCGAGATCAAAGACTTCAAAAATATTCAAAAATCGGAGTAATAATTTCTGTTGTAATGTTACTATTTTTCCTTTTTGGAAGTACTTCTTTTACCGGGAAAAATATGGTAAAAGATAATGAAGTATCTAAATACAAACCGGCACAATTGGACCAGCTTAAAGAAATGCGAGCAGAAGCTCTTGTTTTAGATGGAGTGAAAACTTCAATTTTTATCGGAATCTTTTTTCTTTTAACTTTAAGTATTAATAGTGGTAAATTAAATAAATTCTCGTATCTTTTCTTAATTGCAACTCTTTCAATATTTGATTTAATGATTATAGATAAACCATTTACAGAGGATTTTGTTGAAAAAGAAGTACTTGAAAACTATCACAATAAAACTAAAATGGATAGTTACCTTCTAAAAGATAAAGAGGAATTCAGAATTTATCCATTAGCTTCAGAATTCAGTAAAAATAAATGGTGTTTTTATCATCAATCTATTGGTGGTTATCATGCTGCAAAAATGGCTCGTTATCGTGATGTTTTGGATAATTGTCTAAATAAAGAAATTCAAAGTCAAGTTCCTATTAATTGGAATATTGTAAATATGCTCAATGTAAAGTATCTTATTTTCAATCAAAGACTTCCCCTACCTGAACTGGAGTTTGCTTATCATGATGATAAACAAAAAATGAATGCGTATAAAAACATTAGCTATCTTCCACGAGCCTGGTTTGTAAAAGACAAAATTGTTCTTTCAGAAAAAAATGATATTCTCAAGAAACTTAATTCTAAAGACTTTACCCCCAAATATTCTGTTATATTAGAAAATGATGTTCCGGAATTTTCATACCCTGATACAAATTCAGTAAAAGTAATCAATTCAGATGTTCATTACATCTCTTTTGAAGTTCAAAACAATAAAGATGGATTTCTTGTTGTAAGTGAGATATATTATCCTGCCGGTTGGAATGCTTATCTTGATGAGAAAAAAATCAAGATTAATCCTGCAAATTACATTTTGAGAGGAGTCAATATCCCAAAAGGAAAACATCTTCTTGAAATGAAATTTGAACCGGAAATTTATTCTTTAAGTGTTAAATTGAGTTTAACTGGAATTCTCTTGTCTATTTTTATAACCATTCTTGGGATTTTTATTTACTATCGGAAAAATTATTCGGGAAAAACAGAAGATATTATTGAATAAAAAAAGGAACTATTATGAGTGAAAATTTGAAACCTGGATTATATGTTGTTGCTACACATATTGGCAACGAAGATGATATTACCCTTAGAGCTTTGAAAGTTTTAAAAAATGTAGATTTTGTTATTTGTGAAGAAAGAAAAATAGGTAGCAGACTTTTGAGGTATTATGAAATTAAAAAACCGGTTGAATTACTAAATGAACATAATGAAGCTGAAAATACTCAACCACTTCTCGAAAGGCTCCTTTATGATGGAGAATCGGCTGCAATAATTAGTGATGCCGGAACTCCTTTATTTGCAGATCCCGGCAATCAACTTGTTGATCTTTGCCATAAAAATGGAGTAAATGTTTATCCGGTTCCTGGACCTTCTTCAATTATGGCTGCCTTAATGGGAAGCGGAATTCCATTGAAACAATTTTTCTATTATGGATTTTTACCGGCAAACCGTCATGAAAGAATTGAAGCTTTACGAAAGTTTCGTATAAAAGGGGGAGTTGATACTGTTTTTCTGGAAACACCGTACAGACTCGCAAAACTCTTGAAAGATATGGCAAAAATGTTGGGAAATAATCGCCGTATTATTATCGCCTACAAACTTACTCAACCGCAAGAAAAATTCTTTGTTGGAACTCTTGAAGAAGTAATGATAATGACAAAAGATTTACCAAAAGGAGAATTTGTGATTATTCTCAGAAAAAGTGGAATCAAGTAAATAATGGAACATTCTTCATTGAAGGAAAAAAAAGACTTTGAAATTATTCACTCCGGATTTTTTCCTGAAAAGAATATCAAAATAGAGGTTAAATCCGGAACGAGAAAATATCCTTTAGAAATAGTTGAGAAAATAAATGCTTCTTGGATTTCGGCAAAAGAAAAAGATGCGTTTCTACTTTTTAATGGAATCTCTTATTCTTTATTATCCTCCGAAGTGAGTAATGATAATTTAAATTGTCAGATTCAAAAAACGGATTATAAAGCTTTTTTTGGAACAAATATTTGCAATAGAAAATTTATTGATGATGAGAATCAATTGGCAAATTCTCTTGCTGTTTGTTCTGTTATTGAAACTTCAGATAATTTATTTCCTATTGGAATGCGAAGCGAAAATGTTGCGGAAGCTCGTCATCAATGGCATACAATCGGTGGTAATATTGAAGAACTTCCCCCAAAAAAATCTCCTCCTTATTCATATATAAAGAAGGAACTTTTTGAAGAAGGAAACATTAGAGAAGATTATATTGAAGAATTGATTTGTACCGGTTTAGGAAGAAATCTTCACACAAATAAACCGGAATTTCTTTTTTATTGTAAATTAAATATTGATTCAGAAACTCTAAAAAAAATCATTTATCAAGCTGAAGATTTCTCTGAACATACTCATTATGTTTATCTACAAAAAAATGAACTACCGGAATTCTTAGAAAAAAATGATATTGTTCCTATTGGAAGGGCAGTCTTTCATCAATACATAGAATTAATGAATAAAGCAAGTATCCTCCGAAATTTTAAAAATCACACAAGTTAACTTACAAAAGACAAAAGCAGATTGCGATATGTAGAACAATCTGCCAGATTGTTTATTAAATTC